>CADCPK010000480.1 GCA_902803215.1 uncultured Lachnospiraceae bacterium | reverse complement strand
GCCCTGTCGGGGCGCAGCCCGGCCTTTCCGCCGGGGGAATAGGCGTCCTCATGTCTTCGCTTACCGGCCACGGTATAATGATTGACCATCGAATCCATGTTCCCCGAAGAAACGAGAAAGCCAAGCCTGGGCTCCCCAAATTCGGTAATGCTGTCATCATTCTTATGGTCGGGCTGCGGGAGCATGCATACCCGGTAGCCGAAGCGCTCCAGCACTCTGCTTATCACTGCAGGACCGAAGGAAGAATGGTCGACATACGCGTCGCCTGTCACGTAGACAAAATCGGGCCTGTCCCATCCTCTTCTTTTCATTTCCTTCCGGCTTGCCGGAAGAAATACACTGTTTTTTTCCATTATTTCAAAGCCTGGACCCGATAGCCTTCCGCTATGATATCCAACTCTCTGTGAAATCTTTCCAGTCTCGCAAGGTCGTTCGCCGCAAATACCCGCAGAAATTCATCCTGGATCTTCCGCACTTCGCGGGTGCTGGTAACCTTGTAAAGATTCTCTATGCACATAAGGATATCTCTAACAATATTGGATTGCAGCCGCGAGGAGTTCTGCGCATCGATGATCTCGCCTCTTACCGAGGACATCTCGTGGTCGAGCGCATTGATCGCGTCTGCCGCTCTTGTCAGTCTTTCGGCTACGTGGGGCGGCATATCGCCTTTATATTTGTATTGCAAAGAGTGCTCTATCGTGGCCCAGAAGTCCATCGCCATCGTTCTGATCTGCAGTTCGGCCTGCAGTTTTTTGGGACCTTCAAAAGTCTCCACAGTGTAGTAGATGATCAGATGATAGCTGCGATAACCGCTCTCTTTCATGTGTGTGAGGTAGTCTTTTTCGCTTTTGATCTGCATGTCGGTCCGCTGCTTGACCAGCGAAGCGACGATGTCGATATCTTCTTCAAACTGACAGATGATACGAATGCCTGCGATATCCTCGATCTCTTCTTCCATCTTTTCGATGGGAATGTTTTTTCTCTGAAGTTTTTCCAGAATACTGGAAACGCTTTTTACCCGTCCGCTGACCTGTTCGATCGGGGAGTGAGCGTTATTGCGTTTGTATTCTTTGATGATATGCTGAAACTTGATGGTCAGCTCTTTAACCGCAAGCTCATAAGGCATCAGCATTGCACGCCATAACTGTATTTCCATGGGCGCCGGTACCCTTTCTCTTTTTTAGGCCGCAGGCGGGATCCGCATTACTCTTTCATCCCACGGAGCACATTCTGCAGCAGCCGGTAGGTTTTTTCGGTGGAAGCAATGTCCAGATGCTCGTCCACCGTGTGAATATCAATAATATTTGGCCCAAGTGAAATGCAGTCCAGATCGGCGATCTTTCCGTAAAACAGTCCGCATTCAAGCCCGGCATGAACAGCAGTCACCAGCGGTTCCTCGCCCGTCAGTTCGGTATATACTTTCACGGCAAGATCTCTGAGCGGAGAATCTGCTCTGTATTCCCAGGCAGGATAATCGCTGTCCTGGGTATATTCTCCGCCGAGGAACTCCGTAAGGTGACGGATCCTGTCCGCTATGTCGTATTTTGCGGAACCGACAGAGCTTCTGACACCCGAGTCGCCGGTAAATTCGTCGACCGTGAGCCTGACTATGCCAAGATTGTTCGATGTCTCTACAAGTCCCTCTACCGAGCCGCTCATCTTCTGGATCGCCCACGGGATGTTGCGAAGGAAGAAAATGATCTTTGACTGACTTGTGGGATGCAGAACATCGGCACTGATGCTGTCAAAGGTATTGATCCCGATCGTTATGTTGTCGTCTGTTCCCAGATACTCATTTCGAAGATCCTTTTCCAGGCCGGCAAGATATCTGCGCGCCTCATCCAGAGTGTCTTCTGTGATGAGCACATTGACCTTGCAGCTCTTGGGGATCGCATTCTCTTTCTCGCCGCCGTAAAGGTCGATGATCCCAAAATCAGCTTTTTCGGAAAGGCCGTACAGCAGACGTCCCATAAGAATAACGGCGCTTGCCCTTCCTTTGTCGATCTCGGCACCGGAATGACCTCCTTTGAGTCCGTCGATCACGATCTCGGCCCTGATACCTTCACCTTCTGTTCTCTTTACCGGTATGGAGCTGTGTGCAGAGATACCGCCTGCGCTTGCGACCCAGAATACGCCGTCCGCCTCGGAGTCGAGATTGATCATCCTGTGCCCTTTAAGCACACTGCAGTCAAGCCCTTCGGCTCCGAGAAGCCCGGTCTCCTCATCCACCGTGAAGATCGCTTCGATCGGAGGATGCTGCAGAGTTTCGTCCTCAAGGATAGCCAGAGCCATGGCCACGTAAATTCCGTCGTCGCCGCCAAGAGTGGTATTGCGTGCCCGTACAAAGCCGTCTTCCACATACAGATCAAGCGGATCGGTCATAAAATCGTGATCCGAATCGGGGGTCTTTTCACATACCATGTCCATGTGACCCTGCAGAATGATGGGAGCCACATTTTCGTATCCTTCGGACCCCTGTTTGAAGATAACCACGTTGTTCAGATCGTCCTGCACATATTTCAGATTTTGATTTTTGGCAAAATCTACGAGGAAATTGCTGATGGCAAGGGTGTTGCCGGACCCGTGAGGGATCCTGCAGATTTCTTCGAACCAATAGAATACTCTTTCCGGTTCAAGGCCTTTTAATGTTTGCATGATGTTCTCCTTTTTATAACATAAAGAGAGACATCCCTGTTACACAAAGATGTCTCTTATACTTTTTATTGTATCTGTTCAGAACAGGTTTCCGGCTGTCTGCGCACGATGTCTTCCGAACGGCTCCGATTTATTCGTCCTCGTACTCGTCGAGAAGATCTTCTTCATCTTCAGGTTCCGGTTCGGGTTCCTGATAAGACCCTGACATGGCAGCAGCCTGAGCCGTCTGCGGAGCAAGCTCACGGCGGTTCTGATTGACGACATCCAGGCAGCTCTGCAGCGAATCGATAAATCCTCTGTATTTTCCGCCGGCATCATCCAGTGTGTCTTTAAGCACCGACTCGATATTGGCCATCATGTCATCGGTATAAGTGATTGCGCTGAGTCTGATGCTGTTGGCATCTTCCGTTGCGGAATCGAGGATCTCCTGTGCCTGACGATTGGCATCATTGATCGTCTCGTTTGCCTGTGCGTAAGCGCGCTGCATGATCTCGTGCTGTGTCACCAGCTCCTGTGCTTTCTGCTGTGCATCGGCGATGATCGCATCCGCTCTGTTCTGTGCGTCGTCGAGGATCGCGTCCTTGTTGCTGATGATCTTCTGATAACGCTTGATCTCATCCGGAGTTTTCAGTCGCAGTTCTCTCAGATACTCCGAAATCTCTTCTTTGTCGACTACGATCTTACGTGTGGACAGGGGCTGAAATTTACAGCTCTCCACATATTCTTCGATTTCTTCAATGATCTGTTCAATCCTGCTGGCCATAATACATTCTCCTTACCTTATTTTTGCTTGCAAGCCAGTTTTTCCTTAACCGCTCTCAGTGTTGCGGGCGGTGCAAACCGGCTGATATCTCCCCCGAAAAGGGCTACTTCCTTCATGATCGTTGAACTTAAATACGCGTACTCGAGACTGGTGGTCATGAACACGGTATCAATGTCCGGCGCCAACACCCGGTTTGTCTGTGCCATCTGAAGCTCATACTCAAAATCGGTGACGGCACGCAGTCCCCTCACGATTACTTTGGCATGATTCTCTCTGGCAAAATTGACTGTCATTCCGGTGAATGATTTTATGTAAACATTCGGGATGTCAGCTGTCTCTTCCCTTAGTATATTAACACGTTCTTCTGCAGAAAACAACGGACTTTTTGCAGAATTGTTCAAAACACCGACGATGACTTTATCAAAGGAATAGCTGGCGCGGCGAATGACGTCAAGGTGTCCGAAGGTAGCCGGATCAAAACTTCCGGGATAGACTGCAATGACCATATTTTATGTTTCCTTTCTCAAAAAAACATGTTTGTTGGTTTTGTACGTCTTCTCGCGGCTGATCCGGAATCCCATATCGGTCACACGTGAGAAGTCGGAATGAAGATCGGCCTCAACGATCACCAGCGTCGAATCGCTGCAGATCGGACTTTCGGCCAATTTGGCAAGCACAGGCCATTCGCTTCCCGAAGCGTAGGGCGGATCCATAAAAATAATATGGAAAGGTTCCTCTCCCCTAAGGACAGAAACAGCCTGCACAGCGTCTGTCTCAAGCAGTTTACCACTTTCACCAAGCTTTGTAAATGCCAGATTTCTTCGGATGCATGCGCAGGCTTTTTTATTTTTTTCCACAAAAACAGCGGCATCGGCGCCCCGGCTGAGTGCTTCAATACCGATTGCGCCGCTGCCGGCAAAGATGTCAAGGAATCTGCAGCCCGGTATCTGAGGCTGAAGAATGTTGAAAAGTGTCTCTTTTATCCGATCTGTAGTAGGCCTGGTAGCCTGCCCTTCCACCGTCTGAAGCGGCAGACTTCGCGCTTTTCCTGCAATTACCCTCATCTCAGATTGAGCCTCCAGTCCAGGTCTCCTCTGGCAAGGCCGAGAATAAGAAGTTCTGCCGTTGCGATATTGGTGGCGCAGGGAATCGTGTACTGATCACACTTTTTCACAATGCTCCTAATATCAGGTTCTTTCGGGTCGATCATGACCGGGTTGTAGAAAAGGATAACCATATCCAGATCCTGACGTTCGACCATCTCCATAAACTGTTTGTCACCGCCTATGCTGCCGGCAAGGAACTTATGGACGTGCAGGCTTGTGGCTTCTTCGATTCTACGGCCCGTGGTTCCCGTAGCATAAACCTCATGCTTGGCCAGTATATTTTTATAGGCGATGCAGAAATCTTCGATCAATACTTTCTTACTGTTATGTGCGATAATTCCTACGTTCATAATCCCGTCTCCATTTTAAAAATTCGATCTTTTACTTGAAAATCATTATAGCAAAATGCTTAATAAAGTGCAATATTTAAGTGTTGAAAATATGCAGTTTTCATAGTTTGTTCATAAATTGCTTGACAAATATGGTAATTCAGGGTAGCGGGTTAAGGTACATAAGACACACAGCAGGCATTTATCAGGCTTGCTTAACTTAAAAAAGCGCCCGATCAATCGGGCGCTTAATGACTATTGGTCAAAGATAACCATTTATGAACTTTTTAACGGATCAAAGGCTGATGAATCCGGTAATGTCGCCGTTAAGTACATAGTAGGCTCCGTTATCTTCCGGTTTGATATAAACTTTGATATCCTTCAGATCGGATTCCTTATTGCCCATGTCCTTTGTCCAGATATTTTTGATAGCAGCAAGCACATCCTTGCATACGATCTCTTTGCCCATATACTGTACATAAACAGAACTTGTTGCCGGCTCAATTGCCTTTTTGGTAGCCTTTGCCACTTTTTCTGCCGCGGTCTTAACTGTCTCTGTAGCTTTCTGTACTGCTTTACGTGCAGTTTTTTTCTCGGTCTCTGCCGGAGCAGCTTCTGCGGTCACTTCTGCTTTTGTTTCTGCAGCAGCTTCTACAGGAGCCTCTGTTACGGCTGCTGCTGTCTCAGCTTTTTTGGTATTTGACTTTCTAGCCATATTTGTTAGCCTCCTTCTCTTTTTTAACAAAAAATGTTTTTTACGGTGTAAGAATACTACTATCTTATCAGAATTTCAACACCTGTTTTTAAAGTTGTTACTTATTAGGTATTTTTTATGTTTTTTCCGCATTATTTTGTGCAATTAATTCCAAAAAATCATCTGTTTTTGCCCAAAAAAGATAAATAACCAACGACAGACAGGGCTTATTTTATCCCTGTTAGCCGGAGGTCATTGGGCTATAAAACCGTGCTTTCGGAACCATATGCCCCGTATTTTGAGAGTTCTTCACGCAGCATTTTGTTCTGGGGAAGGGCTAATCCCGGGTCCATGGATAGAATGTCAGACGCAGCTTCTGCCGCAGTTTTCAGCACGTCCGAATCCCTGAAAATATCCGCCACATGAAAGTCAAGGTCGCCGCTCTGGCGAACACCGAACAGGTCTCCCGGCCCCCTCATTTTCAGATCTTCCGATGCGATGAAAAAGCCATCATTTGAGCGTCCGATGACCTGCAGTCTTTTGTTGGTCTCATCGTCTTTATTCCCCTGTACAAAGATGCAGTATGACTGCGCGTCCCCCCTGCCTACTCTGCCGCGAAGCTGATGAAGCTGCGCAAGGCCGAACCGTTCGGCATTTTCGATCATCATCACCGTTGCATTCGGCACATTTATCCCTACTTCTACCACTGTTGTGGATACCAGAACTTTGATATTTCCCGAGGAAAACTCGTCCATCACGCGGTTCTTTTCTTTGGACTTCATTTTGCCGTGAAGGACGCCTACCGTGATATCTTCCGGCATTACGCTGCGGAGTTCTTCGGCATAATCCGTGACGTTTTCGGCCTCGATCTCTTCGTTCTCTTCCACCATCGGACAGATGACATAGGCCTGATGTCCTTCACGCACCTGCTTGATGATAAACGCATAGGACTGTGTTCTCCGCTGTGTGTCGACCACGGCATTTTTGATCGGAATCCGGTTCTGAGGCATCTCATCCAGCACAGATATATCGAGGTCTCCGTAGAGAATGATCGCCAGTGTTCGGGGGACGGGTGTGGCGCTCATCACCAGTACATGAGGCGGATTTTCTCTGTCCAGAAGCGCCTCTCTCTGTTTTACGCCAAACCTGTGCTGCTCGTCGGTCACAACCAGAGCAAGGTCTTTATACTGTGCTTTTTCCTGGATAAGAGCGTGGGTTCCGATGATGATTTTTGCTTCGCCTGAGCCCATTTCCGCGTAGATTTTTCGCCTTTCGGAAGCCGTCGACTGCCCTGTCAGAAGTACCGTAGAAAGGTCTGAAAGGCCGTTCTGTTCAAGCAGACGCTGCATCGAATCAAAGTGCTGCTTTGCCAGTACTTCTGTCGGAGCCATGATGGCAGCCTGATGGCCGTTCATGGCTGAAAGAATGGCTGCAAGGAAGGCGATGATCGTCTTTCCCGAACCGACGTCGCCCTGAATCAAACGCGACATCAGTGAATGGCCGGTCATATCCCTCTCGATCTGATGCCACACGTTCATCTGTGCGTTTGTAAGCTGATATGGCAGATTCTCTATGATTTCCTCCGTCTTCCATACCGGTTTGATATTATGGCTGTTCGGCACGGAATCCGATCTTTCCTTCAGAAGGCGGACACTCAGAATAAACAGCAGGAATTCATCGAACGCAATGCGCGTTCTGGCTTTGATCAGAGCTTCTTTGTCTCCCGGAAAGTGGATGGCTTCGACGGCAAAATTGCGCTCGGCAAGCTGATATCTGTCGCGGATCTCCTCGGTGATGATCTCGGGAAGGAGATCTTTTTCGGAGAGCGCCGCTTTTACCAGTTTGATCATCTGCTTTTCGGTAAGACCTTTGTGCAGAGGATAGACCGGCCGGAGCGTGTTCTCGAGCGCCTGATAGTCATCCAGTGAGAAAATCTCGGGGTGCTCCAGCTGAAGCCGGCCTCTTTTCAGCACGACTCTGCCGCGAAAAACGTAGAATCCCCCTTTTTTCAGCACGCTTCTCAGGTACTGCGCCCGGTACCAGATGACAGGGATCCTGCCTGTATCATCCGCGCCGGTGATCGTGGTTACCGGGAGTTTTCCTCCCTGCGATACATAGACGTTTGTCAGGACCCGAAGGCGCAGTGTATATGTCTCTCCCTCTTTGACGTCTTTTACCGAAACAGGGCTGCCATATTCCCGGTATGTACGGGGATACAGGCGTACCAGATCCCCTGTAGTATAGATTCCTATGCTTTCCAGCAGCTTCTGAGTCTTTTCACCGACTCCCTTGAGCTCTCTGACAGGCCTTTCCATGCGGTTCCTCCATTATGAGTATTTTGGGACGTTTCTCAACGACTCATTTTGTGTGCAAAATGAGTTTTTGGGGACGTTTCTCAATGACTCATTTTTACCCAAAAATGAGTCATCGAGAAACGTCCCCAAATACTCATCGAGAAACGTCCCTAAATACTCAAAATACTCAGTGTGCAAAAATGAGTCATTTAGAAACGTCCCCAAATACTCACCCAAATACTCATTATTCTACAGAGATAATATAGTAGTAGATCGGCTGGCCGCCTTCGACCAGTTCGATATCCATGTCGGGATATTTTTCTTCCAGAGCGCTGCTTAACGCTTCAGCCTCGTCAGCTTCGACACCGCCGCCGTAATACACGCTGATTACTTCGCTGTCCTCAGTGATCATGGCTTCGACTGTCGCCAGAGACACCTCTGTCCGGTCCTCGCCGACGGCAAGAATGCCGTGATCGCCGACGCCCATGGCATCACCCTGGTGGATCTCTTTTTCATCGACACGTGTATCACGCACCGCGTAGGTGATCTGTCCGGTCTTTACCAGACTTATCGCTTCTTCCATGGCCGCCAGGTTCTCTTCGCCGGATATCTCCGGAGAAAAGCTGATCATGGCGCTGATACCCTGCGGAATTGTGCTTGTCGGGACAACAACGATCTCTTTATCGGTCGTCAGGTCTCTCGCCTGATTTGCTGCCAGAACGATATTTTTGTTGTTTGGCAGGATATAGATCGTCTTTGCTCTGACATTCGCGATCGCGTTCAGCATATCTTCGGTGCTGGGGTTCATCGTCTGGCCGCCTTCAATAATGAAATCGACCCCGAGCTCTTTAAACACTCCCGATAGGCCCTCACCTGCGGAAACCGCGATAAAGCCGTATTCTTTGAGCGGCAGTCTTCTGGCCATGTCTTCCTCAAGCTGCTGTGCCGCGATCTTTTCGGCATCCTTGATCAGCTTCTCCTGATGCTCCTCGCGCATATTGTCGACTTTCATACGGGAGAGCGCACCGTAAGTCAGGCCTTTTTCGAACACTTCGCCGGGATGGTTTGTGTGAACATGAACCTTGACCAGCTCGTCATCGGCAACGATTACGACGGAATCGCCGATGGACATCAGATAATCCTTAAATTTGAATTCCTCTTCTTCCGAAAGCGGCTTGTCGAGAAGAACGATAAACTCGGTGCAATAACCGAACTTGATCTCTTTTTCGGTCTCCTCGGAGATGCGGGTAACTTTGGCGGAAGAAGGTGCGGGTACGAAGGAGCTGTAATCGATCTCCTTTCCGCGGAATCCGTCGATGGCTCCTCGCAGGACCTCCACAAGGCCCTGGCCGCCGGAATCGACTACGCCTGCATCTTTAAGTACGGGAAGCAGTTCGGGTGTACGTTTTAATGTCTCTTCGGCACAGGCAAAAACCTGTTCAAAAAAGGTATCGAGATCCTCTGTCTCCTTGCACAGTTCTGCTGCTTTTTCGGCCGTTTCGCGCGCGACGGTAAGGATGGTTCCTTCCTTCGGCTTCATGACCGCTTTGTATGCGGTTTCCACCGCTTTTCCGAAAGCCTCGGCGATAAGCGCGGCGTCGAGCTCTGCGGCTCCTTTGATTCCCCGGGTAAATCCTCTGAGCAGCTGTGAAAGAATGACCCCCGAATTGCCTCGTGCGCCTCTTAAGCTTCCTGAAGATATCGCTTTGCAGAGCGTATCCATATCAGGATCTTTGAGTCCCATGACTTCCGAAGCCGCCGACATAATTGTAAGCGTCATGTTTGTTCCCGTGTCTCCATCGGGAACCGGAAATACATTCAGTTCGTTGATCCATTCTTTTTTTGCTTCAAGATTCCGGGCACCGGCCAGAAACATTCCGGACAATACAGCGGCATCTATGGTTTTAATACTCACCGGATATTCCTCCTGTATACTCTTAATATGGTCTGAAAAATCAGTCGATCGTGCGGACTCCTTCTACATAGATATTGATCTTTTCAATCTCCAAACCTGTAAAAGCTTCCACTTTGTATTTTACATTATTGATCAGGTTGTCAGCGATCGTACTGATGCTGATCCCGTACACTACGATGACATGAAAATCGAGACGGATGCGATTGTTCTCATCGATCCTTACCGAAATTCCGTGTTTCAGACTGTCCCTGCGCAGCAGCTTAACCAGTCCGTCCTTCATACTGACGGCTGCCATTCCTACGATACCGAAGCATTCGACGGCAACACTACCCGCATAGGTTGCAATAACGTCAGTATCTATTACGACCCGTCCCAGACCGGTATCTATACATCCATTCATAGGTTGACCTCCTGCAGTTTTTTTGCGTATGCAAATCACGCACAAGTATTATAACCTCTTTTCTATAAAAAGGAAACATATATTTTCTTCATTTTCATTTTTTTTGCTTGCAAAAGCATATGGCATCTGTTAAAATAGTGACTGTTGAAAATAAGCGGCAAGGAGGTGCAGTCATGGCTAGATGTGCAATTTGCGATAAAGGAGCTCATTTTGGAAATAATGTGAGTCATTCCCATAGAAGATCCAACAAAATGTGGAAGTCCAATATTAAGTCTGTCCGTGTTAAAACAACGGATGGCGGAAATAAGAGAATGTACGTTTGTACTTCCTGCTTGAGATCCGGAAAAGTAGAAAGAGCAGCCATTTAAGCTTATTTATAAAAAATGCGCGGTAAACACCGCGCATTTTTTTATCTTTTTTATCTTATTCTTCGATCGTCACCGTATCGTCGCTCTCGCTGTCCTTGCTGCCGCCGAATTTGTTTACCAGATCGGGAACCATGTCCAGGATCTTGTTCAGGCTGCCCTGATTCTTTACATTCACAAGCTTTGTATTGCCGTTAGAGATCACAAGGAGCGCACACGGGGTCATTTTTCCGCCGAGTCCGCCGCCGTCATTGTTCTTTCTCTCGCCGCCGAATGCTCCGGCACCGATTCCGAAAGATACATCCATCAGCGGAATGATCGTCGTATCCCCAAGCTTGATCGCATCTCCTACGACTGTCTTGGCAGAGACCAGGGAATCGAGCCCCTGAAACAGTGAACTGACGGTCTCTCTGATATTGCTCTCTTTTGCCATGTGGTTAACCCTCCCTATGCATCAGTGTTTTTATGACAAACCAAACATCTTTGTTGATCAGGATCATTACCGCCGAGGCGGCGAGCCTTATTCCGTAAAGTCTTCCTTTTAATCCTACATCGGCATCCAGGATGAACTCTTCGTCAAATCTCGGATCGATCTCCACCGCGTTTTTATGAAGCGGCAGCGTCATTCCGGCGAGGGCCAGAATGCGTCCCGTGATGGAGGGATCCTCAAATCCATAAGTGATATGACCCCAAAATTTCTTCGGCAGAATATGCTTTATGATCTTTCCCAGCTGACCGAGCACACACGAAATGGCGAACCCCGTCCTCTCATCCGTGATAAAATCCTTCCACCACTCCGCTTTTTCCATAAGCTTCTGCAGTTTCTCGAATGAATCGTGGATCTTGCGCCCGAGAGCTCCGGTCTTTTCCTCGAGTTTCTCGAAGAACGATTTTTTCGGTGCTGCTTTTTTGGGTTCCTTATCTTTATCTTCTACTGCCGTCGGGGGCTCTTCACCCTCCGCGGATTCTTCCTCGATCTTTTCAGACTCTTCCGGCTTCTCTTCCTTTATTTCATCGGCAGCAGCCGGCTCTTTTTCCTGTACTGCGGAATCCTCCTGCTCTTTCGGACTGCTCTCCGGCATGGCAGATTCTTTCTCAGATTCTTTGCGAAGCTCTTCGGCTTCTAAGACCTTCGCCTTTTCTTTCTCATCCGCAGGCGGTGCTGCATCTGCCCCGGGTTCGTCCTTTTTCTTCCCCTTTTCTTTTGCAGCCCCTGTTTTTTCGGAATCCGGCTTTTTTTTGCCGAACAGACTGTCAAGAGATTTTCCGAAAAGATAAATACCGAACTCGGGCTTTCTCTTTATGCAGCTCACTCTGACCGATATTGCCCGGAAAAGCCAGCTGACTTTTGCCTGTACCTGTGCATCGAGTATCTTTTCGGCCTGAGGCTTGGCTACAGCTGCCTCGTACCTGACCGGACAGAACAGGATCAGGAGTAAAACGCCCAGGACGACCGCCAGCAGAATTCCGATGATCATAAGGATGATTTTTAAAATGATCCATAAAATATGAAGCATATTAACCCCTGTTCTTCAGAATATAGTCTGCGGCATCAAATTCTCCCGTCTTTTTATATACCTTCTCGATGATCTTTTTGACCAGCTCGATCGCGGCCGGTTTGCTGCCTGCCATCCCGACGATGGTCGGGCATGTGTCATAGAGCTGCTTTTGAGAAAGTAGAACCGCCGGGACTATCTCCAGGATGTTTCCCGGATAATTGGAGAGCGTGATAAGCCAGACTCCGGTCACAGGTTTTCCCGAATTGATCTGTGATTGTATCTTGACGGAGCCTTTGATCCCTTTGCCCACGTAGTAACGTTTTATCCATTTCAGCATAGGATGTTATCCTTTCCTTATGGCCTGTATTCTCTGCCGTGCGGCATGTACTAATACCTGCGGCTTCCGGGCCATTCACCCGCGTTTCTGAGCTCCAGGTAGATCTGATATGCTTTCTCCACGATCTGCTTTTCGTTTGAAAAACGAAGCAAATGATAAATTTCGTGATACTTGTAGTATCCCGAATCGACAAAAAACTCTTCCCTCTGAGGTCTGCTATGATAATTATCTGCTGCCATAAGATACCAATGCACTTCTTTGGATACCACGTCCTCAGGCACGGTAAAATTGTACTGACTTTTTCCGATATACTTAATTATGGATGCACGTACTCCGGATTCCTCCCGTACCTCCCGCAGCGCCGTTTCTTCATGGGTCTCTCCTGCCTCTACGGTTCCCTTCGGCAGCACCCATCCTTCGTAACGGTTTTTGTAAGACTTGTACAGCGCCAATATCTTACCCCGATGAATTACCACACCGCCACAGCTCGTTGCTTCAATCATCTGCAATCCCTCCTGTAATGCGTGTGTTCCTGACTAACTTACAGTATAACTCTTTTCGGGGCAGTTAGCAACCGTTAATGTTGTGAAACAGGGGACGGTGGTTGGGCCAATGGGGACGTTTCTCCGGGCCCTGTTTCACCAATACTGTGAATAATAAGTATCAAACATCTGCGCCGCGATCGGTACCGCCGATTCCGAGCCGGTGCCGCCGTTTTCTACGATGATGGCCAGCACCAGGTCGGGATCGTCTACGTTGGAGTACCCGATGAACCAGGAATGGCTGGATCCGTTCTCGTCAAACTCGGCGGAACCGGTCTTTCCGGCCACTGTGTAGGAACGGCCGGAAAGGGCCGAGGCGGTTCCGTAATCGACAACGGCCTTCATGAGACTCTGCAGCACGCCGGCTTCTTCGTTAGTCATCATCCGCCCTGCTGTTTGCGGTTTTGTCACCGATACGGTCTCTCCGTCCGCGCTCACGACCTTGTCGATGAGCGTAGGCTTCATGATGGTCCCGCCGTTGGCTACCGCGCAGGTGATGAGCGCCATATGTGCGGGGGACACCAGCGTGTTGCCCTGGCCGATGGCGGTCTGCATGACAAGCGGAACCGGCGATGAAGCGTTAAGACTGAACGTGCTCGATTTATATGCGCTGAACGGAAGCTTTTTGTTAAACAACAGATCCTCGGCCGTCGTTTTCAAACTCTCCCCGCCCAGCGAAACGCCGATATCCGCAAAAGCACAGTTGCACGAATTGGCGAACGCCGAATACAGGTTCTCCTGTCCATGGACCGAATTAGCATAACAGTGTATCGTATGCTCCTGCATGGTGATGGTTCCTTCGCAGGTATAGTTATACCCCTCCAGCGTACCGTGCTGCCGATAATAATCCAGCGCAGTGACCAGCTTGAACGTAGAACCCGGCGGATAGGCGCCGTTGGTGGCCCGGTTGAGAAGAGAACTGTCATTCTCATCATTGATCAGATAGTCCCAGTTATACGCGATCGTGTTCGGGTCAAAATCGGGCTTGCTCACCATAGCGAGGATCCGCCCCGTCGAAGGCTCTATCGCGATAATCCCGCCCCGTCGGTCTCCGAGGGAGTTATAAGCCGCCATCTGGAGACTTGCTGAAAGGCTGGTCACCACATCGTCCCCCATATTCTTGTTGCCAAACAGCTCGTTCTTCAGCTGATCCAGAAAGAACTGGTGAGAAGTCAGCAGCTGAAAGTTCGCCTCCGATTCGAGCCCGCTCTTCCCGTTGGAATCAAATCCGACCGCATGCGCAAAATAATTGGAATAGGGATACGAACGCTGTTCGGTCCCGTCATCGTAAACATCCGTCTTCGCCAGCACCTCGCCGTCGGATGAAATGATCCTGCCGCGGACCACCCGGTCCGAGAAAGTGTCCTGGCGGGTATTGTACGGACTGTTGATAAAGTTCTCGCTCTCAAACGTGTTGAAATAGATGACATACGCAATAAGCCCGGCAAACATAAGTACAAACATCCAGGACACGATGGCATACTCCCGGTTGCGCGAATGCCTTCTTCGCGGCTTTTTACGTTTAGACTCCCGGTCTTCTCTCACGGGCATGTCTTGCTGCCTCTCTTCGTAATCTCTCAATCTCCTCATCTTCTTCCTCACGAAGTATATAAAGTCCCTGAATGATTGCCAGCACGATGAGCGTACTCATCAGCGATGTTCCGCCGTAGCTTACCAGTGGCAGCGTTACTCCCGTCAGCGGGATAAACTTTGTAACACCACCGATCGTCAGGAAGACCTGAACGGCATACTCCGTACCAAGCCCAAGAGCGATCAGTTTGTAAAAAGGATTCTTGATCTTCAGGGAAATATTCACGATCATCATGAAAAAGCTCATGCACACCAGGAGCAGACATATGCCGAAAATGCCGCCCAGCTCCTCACAGATCGCGCTGAAAATAAAGTCATTCTTGACCACGGGGATCTTCTCCGGAGAACCCTGATACAGTCCCATTCCGAACCATCCGCCCGTACCGATCGCAAACAGCGACTGGACGATCTGATAACCTTCATTCTCGTATACCGCCAGAGGATCCCTCCAGGCACTCACCCTCTGACGTACGTGGCCGAACAGCTTGTAAGCCACGACGGAAGCTCCGGCTCCTCCCAGCAGCCCCAGCCCGATGTAGCGTATCTTCTTGGTCGCCACATAGATCATCACGATGTAAGTGACAAAAAAGATAAGCGCGCTTCCCAGGTCACGCGAAAACACCAGTATCGCCACATGCAGCGCAGCGATCAGCGTCGCCTGCACCACTTTCACAAAAGAAGCCGACCTGCTGAGAAGTGCGGCCATGAAAAAGACGAACGTGATCTTGATCACCTCGGAAGGCTGTATGCCCATGAGGGAAAGCTTGGCGCCGTAGCTGGTCTGCGCAAGCACCAGCACCGCACCGAGAAGCACGATGCCCAGCCCCGCATAGAGCCAGGTAAGCCTGCGAAGAAAACGCATTTTCTTGATCAGCACCGGTATGATAAGACTTACAACACTCCCGCCCATCGCGATCATCAGCTGCTTATAAGCCGAATCGATATCCAGCCGGCAAAGCATGATGAACCCGATGCTCAGCAGCATACACATATTGTTGATCAGCAGCATCGAAGCGTTCGGGTACAGAAGACGGTACACGACCTGTATGGCCGCAAAAAAGACCATCATGCCGGCATAAAAAATCAGAATGCGGAAATCCCGGGCTTTCAGATACAATACCATGAACGCCACGGTATCCATCAGAAAGATCAGCAATATCTGCTTCAGCAGCGACACAGCACGATCATCATCATTCTGACGCATGACCAGATAAAAGCAATAGAAGGTATAGATTACCATCAGCGTCAAAATAAGATATTTTGATAGTTCAACGATAACATTGGTCATAAAAACACGCGCTCCTCTTAAGATATCGCTATAACTCACAGCATTCTGAGACCATCGACAAGCCGCTGCGCTGCCTGCCGCCAACCGACTGACCACTCCCGGGAGCCGGTTAGGCTGTGAACAGCAGCAAAACGTTACCTCGCCAAAAACGCTTTACTGCACACCGCGCTTAAAATGTCCGGCGGTGAGCCTGTCGTCCCTTCCTTTTTTCGACTCTGCGCCATAAAGATAAATATCACGGTACTGTCTGTAAATACGGATCGCATCGTTCGAACTCTCGAGGGTAAACGAAAGCCGCACAGAATCGATCCCGCATTTCATCAATTTTTCACGGGCATCGGGCAGGCCAAAGGGAAGGCTGTTATAGATTATATTATAACATGCGGTGTTCTTTTCTGTAGCGAGCCCTTTCCACGG
>CADCPK010000479.1 GCA_902803215.1 uncultured Lachnospiraceae bacterium | reverse complement strand
AAGATTATCATTGCCATATTGACGAGTAATCTCATATACTTTTTCGTGTAGTTGACGATAAGTAGTAATAACCGGGTTCGTTGAGGTTAGTGCCTTTATACACTCTTGGAACCACCAGCCCTCAATGCGTTCGGTTGCTAGTGGAACATGCTCGAGCTTACATGCAATCCGAATTTGTTTTTGAATATCCCGCTCAACATCTGTAATATCACTTGCAGATGAGATAATACGTATTCTTTTTACCAGTCGTAAGAGAACTGAATCGCCTATGCTTTTAATTTTTGCATAGAAGGGCAAATTGGTCTTATTACTTGAATCTTCTGTTACATCTTTAAGCTTTTCAGAGGCCTCATGGTATTTCTGTTGTTGAATCAACTTTGCTGCTGAATTATCCGGTGCTGCTGCTGTAGTAATGATCACAAAATCCGTGTGATCAAGAAGGCTAAAATCATTTGTTATCGCATCAATCCATACGTTCAAAGTCCGCCACAAATCAGTTGAAGCATCTGTAAGACTGGCCGGTATCGTGTGATGCTTTGCTTGGATGAGCTGAACAGGTGTGCCATCCCTATCAAAAGCGATATCATCAAACTTCTCCAGAGATATTTGATAGCCTGGATCATTGCTCTCTAACAGGAGGTTCAGAGCATAGCGCACTTGATACAGATATCCAAGCATTTGACCAGCAGCATTGTGTGTTGCCATGGTAAGCCTTCTTTCCGAGTAATTTTCTTTTTAAGAAGGTGTTATGTTTATTATGCCATCGCTACAGCTTGCATCATTGTTCCTGCAGCAGTAACTCCTTCAGTTACGGCAGAAATAGCTGGTGTGATCAACTCGATCTTGTTCTTCGTCTTTGCGCTTTGCCAGTTATAGAACTCAGTCCTGTTTGCTGAAACCATATAATCGTGATAATCAATCGAGTCTTTAGGCCTACCGTGCTTTAGGACGATCAACCCGGCTGCGTTCAGTTGTTCAACACATGTGGCTAAAAGATCAGCATCGATCCCTTCAAGCTCCAAATGCGTATTGATAATCACATCGAGAATAAAAATGTAGAATCTGTGAGGGTCTTTTCTATACCGCCTATCAGGTATGTAGATTGGAATTGTGTCCTCTGGAATGTTTTTAGAATCGAGATTCATGTGTTTGCATATTTTTCTAACCTTGTATTCTGATACTTCCCATCGGCTCGCTGCCTGTTTCTTGTTCATGTCTCGTTCCTCTTGTAGAATCGTGGTTTTCAAAGTGAACATAGAAGATAGCGTCTCCCCATGCGGGAGAATTGTATTCCCTCGCCGGCATCCCAGCGCTATTTGTCGTTTTTATCAATACACTCTTTCTCATATATTACTATATTACAAAAAGGTACAAAAGTCAATCAAATCATTCCTATTTTTCGACCACATTCCTATATTCTAAGGTCACAATATCGCATCTAAGAGACGAGATAAATTTTGCAAAAGTATTACTAAAAGGTTTCTGGAGAGGAATGTCAAATAAAGCATCGAGTTGATCGGTGAGATTACGAAGAGTTTCAGCAGTAAAACGGATACAAGGCAACCATCTCAGATGATACATGTAAACAGGGAAGAATTTATCGAACCTACATCCTCCAAAGGTGATATCACCAAGGCGAAGGAGCAGAGGATACTCAATGCAGTGATCGAAGCTAACACGGAAGGTCTAACCGCCGATGGAAAGGTGAACCTGACTGGCCTTGATTCCTTTGAAGCGCGCAACCGCGTCTCGCGTATCAGAAGGAAACCGGGCACTGGCGAATTGATTCAAATCTAAGGATCCTGCATGTCGACCTTTAAAGCAAGCAAGGTATCCAAAGTTGCTATGAACAAACAAGGATAATGAGTGTTATATAACCAAACGGCACCATGACTTTGAGAGCGGGGAACCACAATGTTTCCGGGAAATTCGTAAGGCTAGCTGGTTTCCTGAACCATATAGCTTTTCTAATTCAGATCGCATGTTGTTTCTGACAAGACGATTGGGTAATATAGAGCATACGATACGGACAGGAAAGATACGTAAGAAATTGACTCAGAATATCCTGATAGATGTAAAACAAGAAGGTCAATCGTTTCAAGCTATTCGGAAAGCAGGATTTACGCTAAATGAAACAATAAAGAAGGTAGATTATCGAGATACACTGTTGATTGATCGGTTCGCTTCTCTGTTTCCATTTCACGGACTAAAAGGAATAAAAGAATTCTCATCTAAACAAGTGTATGAAATCAAAGAACGGCCTGTGTTTCAGCATTATCTGGAATGCTATAAAGCGATTGTAGAACGAATCGGAGAATTGTTGAAGATATATATTCTTTGTCAACAATATGAAAAGGTGGAAGCCGCTTTCGATCAAGAAGGGCATGATGAAAGAGATATAAAAGCGAATAGCGGTGGAAAGCACCCATGAGGCAGAAATATTATACCGTGTAGTTGGCAATGTTTTTTGACTCGAATCTACGGCATTGAGGTGTCTGAAAGCACGGTGAGCCGGATTACGGACAAGGTGCTGCCAGCGGCCAAGGAATGGCAGCAAAAACCGCTGGAAAGCATCTATGCGGTGATGTTCATGAATGCCATTCATTACCACGTCCGCAGCGAAGGGCAGATCATGAAGAAGGCGGTATATATCGCGATCGGCATCGACCTGGACGGCAGGAAAGACGTTCTGGAGATATGTGGGTGGGTGAGAACGAAAGCGCCAAATACTGGGCAACGATGCTCAACAGCCTGCGGAACCGGGGCGTAGAGGATATCTTCATTGCCTGCACAGACAACCTGGCCGGGTTCTCCAACGCCATTGAGGCGGTGTTTCCCAGGACGGACATACAGAACTGCATCATTCACCAGCTGAGGAATTCCAGTAAGTATGTATCCTACAAAGATTTGAAGGCGCTCATGACGGATTTGAAGCAGGTGTACGCGGCGGTGGACGAGCCCTCAGCGGAGGACGCCCTGAAGTGTTTCGCCGAAAAATGGGACAAGAGATACCCCAAGATTTCTGCCTCTTGGCGGGATAACTGGGCCAATCTGAGCACCTATTTCAAGTTTCCGGAAGAGCTGAGGCGTCTGATTTACACAACCAACGCCATCGAGGGATTCAACCGCCAGCTGCGGAAGGTTACCAAATCCAAGGCGGTTTTTCCTACATACGACAGTCTGTTCAAGATGCTATATCTGGCCATGCTGGACATCACGAAAAAGTGGACAGGCCGGAGGCAGGATTGGTCCGTGATCCACGCCCAGCTGACTGTCTACTACCCTGACAGGATGCCGGATTAAGGGGAACGTAGCAGGAAGCCGTCCGCCCGTCAAGGGTAAACGGCTACGCCGCGCCTACGGCGCCCTTGCCAGCCAGACGGTTTCCTGCTATCCTGTGGCCAAGGGGCGGAGGACAGGCCACCGCCCGCAATTT
>CADCPK010000478.1 GCA_902803215.1 uncultured Lachnospiraceae bacterium | reverse complement strand
GGAAGTATTGCCAAACTGGACAGCGCAAAGAATTCGTCTGTTGCAGAGGCGTACGGATCAATTGTTGATGCAAGAGTCAGTATAAAAGAGACACGAGATGCCTTGAATATTTTTCATCGAAGCAGAGATGAATTATATGGTGCCAGATTGATTATAGACTATGATGATGGTGAGCAGCAGGAGGATTTAAAAGTAGGATTACATACTTATGGAAAAGATGGGATCGTTTATGTGATCAGCTGGCGTGAAGAAGCATGCCGGCCGTTTATGATGAACGATGCTTGTACTGAGGCTGATTGCGTTGTTACAAATAGGCATGGTGAACAGTATATCACGCACTATTCATTGAAATTAAAACGTCAGATCGATATGGTGTTTGACACGGTAAAGGACGTAACACATCTTTTCCCTTTAAGCAGGCAGGAACGTGAGCAGGTTATTTCAGATGAATTCCTGAAAGAATTGTTAAAACGGCGATCAGAGACAGAATTTCAGAATATTGTTTTCTCCATCCAGAAACAGCAGGGAGAAATCATTCAGGCACCGTTTAATCAGAATATGATTGTTCAGGGATGCGCCGGTTCCGGAAAGTCAATGATCATGCTTCATAGGCTGCCGATTATTCTGTTCGACAATCCCAAGGCTCTGGACAGAAACAGCCTCTACATCATAACCCCTTCGGTAACCTATATTCAAATGGCAAACAATATGCGTATGGATCTTGAGATAGAAGATCTGAAGATGGGTACTCTTAATCAATATTACGATTATGTCATCAGCAAATATGGCAGGAAACCTGAAGAGTACGGAACGATTAATTCTGGTATCCAGCTGGAGAAAGAGCAGATCGACTATGTTTATTCAGAAAGCGTAATCCAGTATATCCGGAATACGATGCAGAATGAAACAGATCGGATACAGGTTGATCTTGAAGCAGGAAAGATATTCGGGATTGAGAAAGAAGAAAAAAATGATCAGCTGCCCTCTTTTTACATCAGAAACAGATTGCACTATATTCACGAGGTCATAAAAGCAAACGATGCTGTTTTGAAAAGATATTATGAGGGAATCAGAGACATTGTAGACAGGATGACAGAACTCTCCACAATGCTTTCCACCAGAAAACAAACGGTTATCAGGAGTATTCGAAAGCATATATCAGATAATCAGCATGAGATCGATGAGGCCAGAAGGCAGCTGGAAAAACTGGACATAGAAAAAAACAGAGTAGCGTATGATAATCGAATAAGGACAATAAATGAAGCCTCATCCCAAGTCATACAGGATGCGGATATTCTTGCTTCAGTTGAAGATAACGGACCTTATTTTGCGATCCTTATCGGGATAAGAACGAAAATTGAGAGCGCATTAAGACAATTTGCTGTGCTTCATGATAATTGGCTTGATATCAAAAAAGAAAAGTTTTATCCGCTGATTGCAGATAAAGAGAATTTGACTGTTTGCCTTAACGAGGTTGGAAGAGATTTACTGGTACTCGACGATGATTATGAAAAATATGCTCCTTCAATCCGTGAAGCGGTAGGAAACTGCGAGAGAAGTATCCGGCGAATGGGTTATATCAAGGATAAATACCTCTCATTAGAGCAGCTGCAATCATTAATGGATACAGATAGAGAACTAAGTGCATTAGAAAAGAATTTGGTGAAGACGATCTATTTGTCGCTTATGACTAAGCTTGGTCAGAAACCAGAAGGGAAGAGGATCGTTGCTCTCTCATGTTCGCCATACCTTTATCTACAGATACTATTTCAATATCAAGGGCTTCCCAACAGTGCGAAAGAATCTCTGATTACGATAGACGAAGCACAGAATCTTGAACCGATGGAGTTGAAGCTGATTTCAGATGTCAATGAGCAGAAGGTGATATTTAACTTGTTTGGTGACATAAAGCAGCATTTCTATGGGAGAAAAGGAGTAGATTCCTGGTCATCGTTTTCCCCAATCTTTAGGTATCGCTTATATGAGATAAAGGAAAACTACCGCAACGCTAAGCAAATCACGAAATACTGCAACAATCGATTCCATATGAATATGTATGCCATTAATACAGACGGGAGCGGTGTGCATATTCTTGACGGATCGACGCCGCTGGATGGTCATTGCCGGGAAATATTTCAACAGACGCAGAAGCCTGGAATCAGCTGCATTATCGTAAAAACAGCCGAAGAAGGGGATACTCTCTTCCGGAAAATGGGAAATCTTCAGGTGAGAATACACAATATGATCGACGATCCAGGAGAGTTGATCGAATCAAGATGGAACCTGATGACAGTTGATCAGGCCAAAGGACTTGAATTTGAAACCGTTATTGCTGTTTCCGGCAGGATGACAACCAATGAAAAGTATGTTGCCTATACAAGGGCATTAGATGAACTGTTTATCTTTGATGAAGAACTGGAGTTGCTCCCGCCGGAAGAACTGAAAGATGAGCTGGGAGAGGAGACATCACAGAAATCGTCACCTGCACGGAAAAAGAGAGCAAAACGGAAGGCATCGCAGCAAGACAGTGTAACCGCTTCCGGGCTTAGCGTGAAAGAGTTTTTCGAGCAGGCCGGCCTGGAGGTAATAGATACACGAAAAAGCGGGGGATATTTGTGGGTCTTAGGCAGCAGGTCTTCAATAGAAAGCATAGTAAATGATGCTGTGGAGCAATTTGGCATAACCGGAGTATACAGTTCTGGAAAAGCAACACGCTTTAGGGCAGGTTGGTATACGAGTACTAAAAAATGACGCATCTCTAATCTTACAGGTAAGGTGATAAACGTAAATCTCGTTTTTATAATGAGATAAGGCGCAATAATGGTCGTTTCTGAATAATACGGGGAGGAAGTAAGCAAATGACAGGAACAGATTTAAAGTTCTTTACTAATGAACCCGAGCGTGATTTGTATAGCCGTTTCTCCGCAATCCTTAAAAGCAACACACAATTCTTTGATGTGCTTGTAGGTTACTTTCGGACAAGCGGTTTCTTCAAGATGTATAAAGCTTTAGAGACAGTAGAAAAGATCCGCATCCTTGTGGGATTGAATGTAGATCGTTTTACTGTAAAGATTCTGGATCGTATGCAGCAGGAAGTGAAATCTGCCTCCGTATCTACTTCCGAGGGAAAAGAAG
>CADCPK010000477.1 GCA_902803215.1 uncultured Lachnospiraceae bacterium | reverse complement strand
GCCCGCCCCAGCAAATAGGTCAAGATAATTGGGCATTGTTCTTCCTCCTGGCGTAAAGATCGTTTACCTGCTCGCGGTTAATCAGGATATCCTTCCTCACGCATTCTTTTCAGTATTTGGAGAATTCTTGTGCATTGTTTTTCTGTTGGAAACCTCCCTTTCCCCATTGCAACAGCTACACGAACAAAAGAAATATCCTGCGGTGTAAGAACGTGGTTTGACATACCCCACGCCAGCAGTTTTTCCCAGTTCTCAACCCCATAGTTTGCAACCTGTATCATATCAGACACTTCATTCATGCTCCTTTGATCCCGGCGGGCTCTTTGTTGTTCTTCCTTTTCTTCCTCTTTATTCGTCAGGGATGAAATGAAATCCCGGCTCATAGTAACTCTAATATCCTTTGCCTTTTTCCAGCAGTTCTCCCGCTTAGCCCACTCTGTGACATTCTCCACCTCTCGTGCCGGCGAGACCAGATGCTGATACATCGTTTCCGCAATCAGGGCCAGCTGGGTCTCGATGGCCTGAGGTACCTCCTGGGTATTCCATATCGTCCGGAAATCCAACGCCTTTCCCGGTGCTTCCGTTTGGATCACATAGAACAAATAGGATAAGGTATATGTAACCACCTGTGCCTTGTAACCCATTTCATACCAGGATGCATGCTTAACGATATAGTCCGTTTTTCTGAATAAAATGTCCAGACAGACAATTGTTCTGAAAAACATTTCATTTAAAGCCGACTGGTCCTTTTCCCACATGTCACTGGCCCATTCTGCAAATCTTATGAAATTCTTTTGCGCACCGGTACATACCTGATGCGGCAGTTGCCTGTATATATTATAGAATTTGGCCAGATCCGTCTTTGTGAACATCTGTGATCTGGGATTCTGCATCAGGAATTTATCCCTCTCAGCCTTTGTCATCCGCGCTTGATCCTGCTTATACTGTCCTCTTGTCCTCTCGTAATACCAGTGCGTTCCAAACTGATTACCCATTACTGCCGGGGCCAGAATACGCCTTGAGAAATCCTCCATCCGAACATGGAACGGATGATTCGAGAAGAAATCAGCATCACTAACCTTATTCTGTTTGTTGGCAAACTTGGCTATATTCGGGATCAGCTCCATTGCCTTCTCCGGCGTAACAACGGATAGTTTCATGGGAACGTATATATCCCGAAGGCCGTGGGCTTTGTCCTTATCATTTATCGCGGCTGCAGCAAGGGATGCCGTCGTTTGTCCTCCATTGACGATTTGTAATGACGTTATTTCCGTAATGTACGGACA
This sequence comes from uncultured Lachnospiraceae bacterium, assembly GCA_902803215.1. GTDB lineage: Bacteria > Bacillota > Clostridia > Lachnospirales > Lachnospiraceae > Blautia_A. The sequence continues at coordinate 5,363 of CADCPK010000477.1, read as the reverse complement.
CACTGAGCCATACTCCACTTTTACATTATATGCCGTGGCAGCTATACCGTTATTATACGCGAAAAACATACCTGGTTTGTTGAGGATTGTGTTACGGATTTCTTTGTTTATCTTTCCTTTTGCCGTAAGGAAAGATCTTACATTGCCTTCCAGAAGGCGACCACCATATCTGTTATACAGCGCAGCAAGGATACTGCCTGGAATGCTGCATAGATATGCTGTGTACTCGTCATTTGATCCCGCTTCAAGGCAAGGTATCCCGTTTTCCGAGAATTCCTTGACATCGATGACAATTTCCTCTTTCCCCGATTTTGATGCATATAAGCCTTGCAGGCGTGCAATATCCCATATGTGATACTCTGCAATAGCATTTCCCAGTTCTGTGTTCGCTATCTCCTTGATCCGGTTGCTCATCACCATATCAGTGATCAGGAAAAAACGATACCTGGAGACATTGCGGTATCTGTTCTGGACATCTATCGCCAGCCCATATCCCGGAGAACTCTCTTCTGCATTCTTCTGAATAAACCCGGATCGGGATTCTTCAACAAATGCTCGCGCCCGGCGGAAATACATCTCTGCATCAGTGGCCGTCAGAGATACCGGATCAGCACTATCCTCAAAAGGGCAGATGATGACACTCAGGCAGTTATCAAATTCGCTGTAATAGTAACCATCAATCTGTATCCGCCTGTTTCTGGAACCTATACCCTCAAAGGCCAATTGCTCGAAATCCTCGAGTTCCTCCGCTTCCACAAGTGCTTCTGCATATAATGCCATAAACTCCTCTCTGGGGGAAGTCCCATTGAGAGAAGCGTTAAAATGAACATCGTCCAGGATTTCTGTTCTGAATTCTCTCAGTTCCAAACAATGTCATCCTCTCTGTATTCCTGAATTGCCGGCAAGGAAAGGTAATACTCCGCTTTCACAATGCTATAAGGAAGTCCACTGCGCCGCAGGCAAGGGAATGTATTGGGAACCGAATAATAACTGATTCCTTTTACTTCATATGTATATTCTTCAGTCTCATATTCACGGCGTGGATAATAACCATATCTCAGCAACATATTGCAAAACTCAGCCTTTGCATCATCATCCGAAAACCTGGACATCAAACGCCGGTACAGTACATTCAGATTGATTGCTCTTTCATTGGTCAAGCTGGTTTTATCAGCATACACAATTACCAGTTTGCCTCTGTTCTCACAATCCAGTTGTTCTATCGAAGAAATACGTATTTCTTCTCTCCCACTTGATACTGTCTTGATTTCATACCACGTATCATCGACAATATAATCCTGATGTGCCCCCTTTGGTCCCATCCAGGATAACGCTGCTTTTTCGGCCCCGAAATGATCCATCAGGTTTAAGTCGAGGAAATACATTTCTCCCAGCAACCCCTTGGCTTCTTCTCCAGACAGCAATTCGTTTCTCGCATTTGCGAGCATGTTTCTCCACTCGTTATAGCGATTGGTGATAAATCGCGCTGCCTTCTTCTTGTCCCGTATACTACGGGACGAATCGATTATATCACCGCAGAACAGGACGAACATCTCCGCATATGTGTCATCCTTCAACGACAGAGAAATCGACCATCTGTTATCCTCCCGGTGTCCAACCCTGGTGACGATCATTTTTGACGAAGTCAAATTGCGAGGCTTTGTATCGCATATCAGCAACAACGTCCATCTCGAAAGGTCATCGATACCCACATATAAGTCCAGGGGATGCATGCTGTCAACCCTCTGGTACACATTAATTTCCCTAAACCGCTCAAATGTGTTATACAGGTTATCCATGATTATTCCTCCGGAATGGTTTCATCCGTTTCCTCATAGTCTTCATCTTCACTAATGCCGAATAATTCAAACCATTTTCTTTTGTTGATTTTATACTTTATGGTTTGCGGCGGCTTTCCTTTAATCACCGGGATCCCGATACTCAATCCAATGACCTGGAAATCTATCGTATCCACTATCTTTTTCTTGGTATTATTTACAGGTTCGCCTTCTTTGGGCTTGTAGGATAGCCGAACCGGATAAATAACCAGTAACGGGTTCCTTTTTATGCCGGTACTGAAATAAAAACTCTCGCCAAAGGTTTTCCCTTCTTCCTGGCCCTTCTCCATCTCCTTTACCGTGCTGGGAGTCAGTCCGCCTTTCGCCAAGTCCTTGCTTCCCAATCGGGAATTCTTGCCAGACATCTGCAACGACTTTGTATCCTTTCTGTACGCAAAACCACGCAGCACAGGCGGCAAATCCTCGAAACCGGCAAATGGTAAGGGCACTTCAGATTTCCGGCCACTTGCAACGAGAACGTCCCATCTGCCAAATATGCCCTGACCATCGTCTTCAAACATTCGGATCATTTGCGGTATATTAAAATCCACATTCAGCGGATGGGCAGAATATACCTTCAGGAACCCAATAATATCCTCTTTGTCAACGTTCAGAAACTGGATATGCTTCAGCATCAGTTCAGGATCATCTCTGTGAATCGGATACTTACCTTTTAGCCCATTGATAAAACCTTCTGTCTCCTCGAAATTGTGGCGCAATACATCCCTGGAACTGTGTACATATCTGGTCTCGACAACCTCTCCGCTGAGATTGACCGTCATTTCATAATCCTTGGCCGTCCGCATTTTATTTTTTGCGGTTACCAGAAGCCCCTGTATATCGGAACGAACTGCAAGGCCAAAGTCCCTCGGCGTCATATCAGCGTCCTGCATCCTGTGCACTTCATACCGAAGCTCATCCGTTGCCATGGAGATATAGCTGTACCACGCCATGGATTCTTCAGGCATCCAGATTTTGCAGATATCCTTGTATTTTTCCCTATAGCCAAACCAGCGTCCCATTTGCATCAGGGTATCATACATTGAAGAATTCCGGTAGAAATAGCTTGTGCTTAATCCCTCCAGCGTCAGCCCGCGAGAAAGACTCATTCCACCAATGGCTATCAACCGGAGGCCTATATCGTTGGGTTCTTTCTCATAGTTTTCATAGTCAAGGTTCTTTGGTGCATTTCCGCCATTGATTGTCCGCACCTCAATTCTTGCTATAGCGGGATACAGGGTTTTCTGGATATCATTCCACGCAAAATGCTTGAGTCGGCTGAATAATGGATTATCAGCGTTTCCAGAGAAATACCTGTCATATGTATCCTTTATCAGTTTAAAGGAATCATATTCCAACGCACGATCGCCCATAAGATAATAATTATGGATCTCCCGCTTTATCTCTCTCACATACCCATCGACAACCTTCGTTATCTGATTCTGTACAGCGATAAAACGAGAGATATTAATCATCATGGTTCTGTGGGATTTATCGTCACCCCTCAAATCCCGGACAGCATTGCCGATAAAGAAAGCAGCAATTGCCTCTTTTAAGCTGTATGGAATGAACTCCAGTTCGTCTTCCTTTTTATGACTAATCGGCAGTGCATACTCACAATCATCATTTGATTCGAGCATATATGCATATGGTGCTCCTTCTCCAAAGATGGATCGGGCTCCGATGTAATTTGAAGGGGCTTCCAACGCATAGATAAAGTCTCTGGGGAACAGGTCTTGTTCCAGCATCTCCTGTTCTGTATCCGGATCGATAAATATGTTCGCATAAGGCGTTGCCGTGAAGCCGACATAGTTTGCCTTATTAAACAAAGCCATCAGTTTCCGAATGCCCTCATTTATCGCGGTGACGTCCTCCTTCTTCGTATTGACCGATGCATTGTCTGCCTCATCGTCAATAAGAAGCATCGGAAGATCAATCTTCTTGGTAACTTTGTTGGCATTATAGAATCTCAGCCAGTGCTCCAGTTTCTCCAACACACTCTTATTCTTTTTCAGGACAAAAATAACGGGAGCACTTATATTTGAAAGCTGGCCCACTACTTTTTTTGCGGTAGCCGCATTGAAATCACTGGTTGTTGATGTTACTGCCCATCCACTTGTATTTGGATCAATGGCCCCGACGCCCACCTGCACGCTGTCTCTTTCCAGCGTAAAGGCATAGCTGTCCAGACCGATAAAGCCTTCATCTATGCGCTGCTGCGTCTGCCTGCGGAGTTTTTCAATTGTTCCCGTTAGCAAAATCACTACACGATAGTGCGCATCGGCTGCTTTGTTAATCAATCCGATATACGTGGACGTTTTTCCGGACTGAACATCGCCTATACACAAACCCCTTCTTTTATAGGGTTCTTCTGAATCCGGGTTTCCAAGCAGGTCCATAATATCATCGGTTGTCTTATCAAGTTCGTTAACTGTATCGCCATTCCAGCCTTTTTCCTTTTGGAGATAAACCCTGTACCGATCCCAGAAATTGCTTTGCAGATTCGCTTTTGCGGCAATATACCAAGGCCTGTGATCCTTCTCTTTGATGCAATGTCCGCGCTCTATATGTATATAAAGCGAAGCATGCAGGGAGGCGATCACTTCTTCACGTTCTTCTGCTGTAAGAGGCGCAACGCCAAACATCGCATTATTCTTATCCAGCATGTCCACCATACTGGATATCATTTCCTCTGTTACAGGAACCTTGCTGGCGCTCATATGGATTAATACAGCCCCAACGATATTCTTCTGCACGTCAGTCATTATCGTAAACCTCCCTGATTTGCCGCAGTATATCAGGATACTTGATGAAGAAATCCATTTTCCCCATACTGTTCAGAAAAGCACCAACATCTCCGCCCATTTCAATAACCTGCTGGACCATCTGTTCCGCAGCACAGTATACTTCATCGTTCTGCAAAGAGCCTTCTGTTATGTTGGCTTCACTCTTTGCCATGCGGTAATACACGTCAGAATATGGAAAAGCGTCTTCCAGCATTTTTATAAAAGAGTTAAACAAAGCCTCCCCGCTCTCATCCAGATGCGAATTAATCATGTCAATGATCGGCAGGCTCGGGTTTATTCTGTATTGTAGTTTCCCACGATCATCAATGGGATTCCAAACATGGATCAGCCTGTCCGTCTGAACATTACGCCCCCTGTACTTATAAACACGTTCGCTCCGCCCCACGGTATTCTCTACAATATCTGCAAGATTCCTTTTAATGAAATACGGGAGGGTAGCTGTGGATTTCTTTATGTCAATCTCCCATATAGAGTCGAGAGAATTTGGTATATCTACCCGGACACGGGCCAGCTTTCCCAACTCATTTTGCTTTATCAAGCGAAACCATGTCCCCCATATTATAAGCCTGCGATTCCTGTATATATAAAAACCCTGCTGCTGTCGTAACTCATCGTTTCCTCCCATCGTTTCGACATCCTGCTTGGACAGTTTACTGACATAAGGAAGCACATACGGTTTGACTCTTATTTCTTCCGTTCCAATGCGTAGTATCTGCTC
>CADCPK010000476.1 GCA_902803215.1 uncultured Lachnospiraceae bacterium | reverse complement strand
TTCCAAATCCCATAAGAACAATTCCATCCTTCCTATATTTTTGAATCCGTAGTCAAGCATCCTTGCCTCAAACGTCTCCCGTTGAAACGCAGTCTCTTCATGAAACAGCTTTCTGTAATCCATGGTCATCTGCCCTCTCTCATGATATCAACAAATTTCCGTGCCTCATCTGTAATGTATCTGGATTCCACAATATATCTGATATCGTACTGAATGCTCCGCCTGCTGGCTATCGTCACCGTTTTTCTCCGGTCGATGTTTCCGGTCCTCTGCAGGTTCTCATATATCCGTACCAGTTCCTGCAGCGCCAGCGGATATCCGTTTCTCGTCACGGAATAATAAGTATCCACAAAGGCCTTTTCCAATGTGGCCAGACCATCTTCGCTGAATTCAAAAGAATCTGTCAGATATAAAACCACCTGTGTTTCTTCTCTGCCGGCATATAGCACATCTTCATACCGTTTTTTTAATTCCGTCGGTTCAAACACAAGGAATTTATTTTTTGTCAATAACGACTTCACTTCTCCCTTTGCCGTCTTTTCTGCAAATAAGATGATTGGGTATTGTTCTGGTACATGATGCATATATTTTGCCAGAATATCCAACCCAGATACATAGAAATAGAAACCCGTCTCCTCCAAAGCGTCTGACAGCCTCTTTGCTTCTCCGGAGATCGAGATATTCTTTTTTCCCATCCATTCATTAAATGCAAATATTCCTCTACGGATTCTTTTAAAATATCCGAGATTGACCAGTTCCGATACAAGCCAATAGAGAGTAGCGTTACTCAATTCAGGAAAAATATCCCTCACATCTGCCATGACAAAAGTCTGTTGTTCAGACAGAGAGCTTTGGATCTTTTGGAATTTCTCCATAATAGATGATGTTTTCATTATTCCACCTATAAATATACGCAAATATTTTCTTTACGAATTTTCTTATATATCAACTTTGATATAGGCATTATATGGCTTATCTCGTATATTTTCAAGATATATTCGCAAATATAATCTTTACGTATTTTTATATATCTATCTTCTCTTCCCCTTCCTTGCATCGCAACACTTCTGAACTAATCACTATTATCAGATAAATAATTAAACATACAATTTGGGGGAATATCATTGAACCGGTAATGTAACCAGCCAAATGGTCTTCAGAAAAATCACTTGTCATCATTTCGCCAGCGACTTCGCCAGCGCTGTCAGCAGCGCCGTCATCTCCGGATTGGAAAGCACCTGCTGGAGCAAATTCGGATCTACGCCATCCGGCACAGTCAGTGTTTTTCCTTCTTCCTTTTCCTGATGAAGCTGCGGGTTCAGGTTCTTCTTCCCGTAAAACGCCTCCTCAAAGAGCTGGGCATTTTTCCGGCGGTCTTCGTCTATGATGTGGCTGTAGACATCCGTTACCATGCTGACCTGGGCGTGACCAGAATCTCCCTGCACAGCCTTGATATCCCCGCCGTTCAGCTTCAGCTTGTAGGTGACACTGGAATGACGGAGACTGTGGAAGACCACCCTGGGAAGGTTGTTCTCCTCAATCAGTTTGTCGAATTTCTTGCGCATCCCGCTCTCTGAATAAGGCATTCCGAAAGATGTCGTCATGACAAGGCCGTAATCCGAATACTCGTCGCCGATGATGCTCTTGATCTCTTCCTGCTCTTCCTTTCTGCGAATCAGCATCTGCGCAACGCTGCCGGGAAGATAGACTTTACGGATGCTCTTGTCTGTCTTGGGCAGTTTCAGTACACGGACGGTTGTACATTTCTTACTCTCTTCCGGGAAAACCAGAAGGACATCTTTCTTGTCCAGGCCTTCAAGGGCTGTTTTCGATACCCGCTGGAGTTCTTTATTGATGAAAATAAATGCCCGGCCTTCCTCAATCGCGACTGGGGTGATATCCACGCAGTCCCAGGTCAGGGCGAGGAGTTCCCCCATCCGCAGAGAACCGGCAAAGGCAAGATTGATGGCAAGGCTCAGCAATTCATCATTGCATGCTTCCATTGCCTGTGTCAGGGTATCGGCCGTCCAGATATCCCGTTCCTGCTTTTTATGCTTCGGGACTGTTGCGTGAACAGCAGGGTTTTTGTCCATCAGTTCCCATTTGACCGCCTGTTCAAAACAATTCCGGAGAATCTTATGAACGTCTCGGATGGTACTGGTACCGACATACTTGCTCTTCGGTTTCCCCGTGACAGGATTAACAACAGCCGGTGTCGTCTGAAGTGCCTGATAGTACTTTTCAAGAAACAGAGTATTGATTTCTTCCAGCTTCGTATTCCCTATCATCGGAATGATGTAATTCCGGATTATGGCTTCATTTGAGGAATATGTAGAAAGCGCCCATTTATCCTTTCCATAAAGGGTGACGTATTCCTGCAGAAGCTCAGAGAGGTTCTTGCATTTTGGAATGACAAAGGTTCCTTCCTGCTGTTTGAATTCGATCTGCTTTTTCCGTCGTTTTGCCTCCGCTTTGGTATTGTACGTCTCCCACTTCTGTTTCCGGTTTCCGTTCTCGTCTTTGTAATCGTAGATGACTACGAATTTCCCTTTCCGCTCCTTTACTGTCGCCATCCCTGCGTTCCCTCCTTATGCCTTCTCCGGGTGTTTCTTAATTCTCTGTTCTGAGACTTCCCTTTCAGGAATGCGCTGTTCAAAGATCTCCTGCCCCGGGTTTTTAGCCATGTCCATGTTCTCCTGCCATTCGTTCAAATCATTCCGGTCCAGGAAAACTCTTCTTCCGACTTTCCTGGACGGTATTGTTCCCTCGAGGATCCATCGGTAAAGCAGTTTTTCCGGCACATGGATCATCTCTGCCGCTTCCGAAATACCAATGTATTGGCGGGAATCGTGGTTTTGCCGCCTCATATCCGGATCATCCGGTACTTCGTCATCGGAAGAAACTTTTTCTTCTCCGTTTTCCTGCGCCGGTTCTTCCTCTGCTTCTGCTTCATGCAGCCTGTACCTGTCCTGTACTTGCAGGAACCGGTCAAAACTCTCCCGGGTAATGCGTTTTCTGCCTGCAATCACCAAGATCTCGAAAATATCTTTATAACGCTTTCCCTTCAGGATCATATAAACCTGCTTGCGCGTCAGTCCCAGAAGCCTTGCCATCTCCGGCATGGTTATGGAGTTTCTTTCCGCTTTTTCGTCCCGGTTCCGATCCTCCTTCGTCCGGTAATGTTCCTGTCCGGCATGCCATTTTTCAAAAACCTCCCTCGGGACACGGATCGTATGGTCAATGACAACCGTATTCAAACCCTCCCGTTTGATAAGTTCATATACCGTCGCTTCACGCAGGCCGAGCATGCCTGCAATATCCCGCGCTCCATAGGACTGTTCCCGCAGCTCCCAGCCCGGTGCTTCTCCGTCCACTTTGTGATAATGAGTCTGGTTGGCGTACCATTTCTCAAAGCTGTCACGGACCACCCAGGTTTTTCCAAGAAAGATGCGCGTCTCAAAAAGGCCTTTATGGATCAGCCAATACCGGTCTGTTTTTTTCAGACCAAGGATGCGCCCCATCTCCGCAACCGTCATCAGGGATCCTGCGCCTTTCACTACTGGTTTCAGTTGAGGTTCTGATTCTGACTTGCCTTCCGGTTCTTTTTTTGCTTCTGTCTGCCCCTGTCCACCGGTAAGCGGATTTGTTTCTCCGATATTGATCTGTATCATGCGCTGCCCTTCCTCCATGTTTTTGATGCATCTACTATATCCTGTTTCTCCCCGGACTTTTAGGATGTCAAACCGGAATTATTTCTTAACTCCGGAAGGCTGAATTCCCGGAAATAATCTTGTCGGCTGACCATCAGATCAGAGTGCAAGGCTCTCATTCCATCTCTTTTACGAATCCGTAACAAGTACCGTATTTCCGCTGTTTTTCTGTCATCTCCAGGTCACGTTTTCCTGCCGGTTTATGGTTTGTCTGATCCTTAAAGGATTGCCGGAAAGAAAGAAAATACCCGATCACAGAAGAAAAGATCGGGTACGTTTACGTGGCCAAATTGTATCAAATTGGCCATCACCGGCATTTTTTCTTACATCTTTCCGGCTCTTCAGGCGCTTTATTCATCCATTCCTCAAAGCTTTGCTTATTGATCATATATTTCCCGCCGATCACACGGTAGGCAATTTCTCCGCTGTTCAAAAGCTTGTAAATGGAAGGCCTGCTTACCCCGAGCATATCCGCCAGTTCTTTAGCTGTGTAACAAATTTTTCCCATTCTGTTCCTGTCTCCTTTCCTGTTGTTTAGCTGCCTGTCTCCCTGGTACACCTTACTTCAGTACCAAAGATTTGGTTATCCTTTTTCCCGGGCATTTACCTGTAGCCCGCCTTCGCTTTCCTCAAGGCTTCTTTTCCAGATAAGTTTTCCCTGTACTGTCATACGTACCTGTGATGATTCCGTACAGGTGGAAAGCGTCACGATCCTGTCGTCATCCTTTAATCCTATACCTGTCGCAGGATCGGACAAGCTTATCATCCGGTTCCGCCATGACTCAAAAACCTCATAATCCGCAAACTGGATCGTGAAAGTATCCGAGCCTGTCGCTGCCGTATGAATACTGAAGATCTCATACAGGCAATCCTCTTCCGGTGTCTGGATCCAGAAATATCTGCAGGTGTTCCAGGTCTCCTTATCCTGAAAATCCCTGAGTCTTGCAAACATGCTTCCGTCCCGCATATTGTGGCCGTAGATGATCGTGTTGTAACGAAGCAAGGAAGGACTGCTGTCTTCGTCCATAAAGATAGAACCGGCGAAAAGATAATTCCTGTCAATGTCCCTGTGCAGGTAATAGTCATTGTCTTCTGCCTGCATCACCGGATAGCTTATCCCGACGGCCGGTACCGTAATCCAGCCGATGACATCCTGGTTCCGTTCCAGAAGGGACTCCCAGTCTACCTGCTTCCTTTCCGGAGCATCCGGCGGCAGCTTTGCAATCAAAGGCCCCCAAACGTGTTTGTTTCCCATTTCCAATCCATTCCCTTCCTGCCGAACATCCTCGCTGAAATCATCCGTTTCCTCTGATCCGCCTTCCTGATCTGCAGTATGCATATCCGGTGTGTCGGATCCTGTGGCATCCGGCGTGTTCTCGTTTCCCGACAGGCTGCTTGTATACTGGTCTTCAATATTCCTGTATCCCTGCCTTCCTTTTGCATATCCAGTATAGATACAGGCGGCATACAGAACTCCAGCCGTAATCATCGCTGCAGGGACAGCTATGGCCAAGACCTGGAAAACAGCTCCCGCCTTCTTTCTTCTGCTCTTTCTCATACAAAACTCCCTTCCGGCATATACGGCGTGACATCCCGGAGCAACCGTTCCGCCTTTGTATAGGGTCGTGATTCACACCGGCTGTTGTATACAGAAAGAAGCCTGTTCATTGCCTGGCTGCGGAGTTTGTACAGATAACTTGTACTGAGGCACATCTGTTTTGCCAGTGTTTCGATCACCACATCATTCACATAGAGTTCCTGGAGCACCTGCTGCTCCCTTGCCGGGATCTGGAACAGGCACCACCGGACAAAATCAATCTGATCCTCTGTCTCAAGAATTTCCCGCATCCGCTTTACCATAGCGCGGGTCTCTTCCTCGATATCCCTCTCGGAATTCAACAGGACGCGGAGTACTTTGTCCGGAGAGAAACCGGATGCGATGATCCCGGACTCGTCATTGTTCCGTGAAAAATTATTCCGCTGGATTGCCTCCTCCAGGGTTTCCACGCTTCCTCTCACGCGTCGCTTCTCTTCCTCCAGGATCTGCCTGCGCTGGTCCATTCCCTTCAGGAATTCAATCATCTCTTCTTTCGTCATCCTGTTCATCTGCTGTCCCTCTTAATAATTCCGATCTCCAACTTCCTTTGACAGGCCATGCAATG
>CADCPK010000475.1 GCA_902803215.1 uncultured Lachnospiraceae bacterium | reverse complement strand
CAGAATTTTCGGGGTATGGCGTAGCTTGGTAGCGCGCTCGGCTGGGGGCCGAGAGGTCGCAGGTTCAAATCCTGTTGCCCCGATTTTTTTGCGCCCTTTTTTAGGAAAATGAAAAAAATACGGACTTTGTGAATGTCCCATAAGAAACACATGTCCAAAAAATGAACGGATTGTAATAATTTGTTATTACAGTCCGTTTTTTTTATCAAAAATACGCCTTTAATGCAAATAATCGCTTGACATTACGACATATTTTAAATATAATTTTACTCATGAATTACAAAAATGTTACGATTTACATAACTCCCGTAATATGTAAACCTAATGAGGGACAGCTCTATGAGAAGAAAAGATGACAAGGATTATAAGAAGGACAGGGAACGAATAAACCGCAAAAAACAACTCGCTTTCAGAGTAACGATGCTCCTGGCAGGCTGCGGTGTGATCGCGGCATCCGCATTCGCCGGCAATGCAATCGTACATCTGCAGGAGGACGGAAAAGTGTACGCGTCCGATAAACCGACCGAGATCGCAACCGCCGACGGCGTACCCATCGACCGCATTCCCGCAGGCATAAAAGGAGTCATTTCAGGAATGAATGCTTCTCCCGCCCCCGGAAGCAAAGTGGAAAGCTTCGGCACCTCGGCTGACAATATCATGGTCGGCCAAAGAGTAAAGACCATAGATGAATCGGCAGGAGATATCGACGTCAGCGAAAGCCTCATGACACAGGCCTCCCGGATGAATGAAGAAAGTATCTCCAAAGCCGCAAACGCAACACTCATGTCGGATGCGGACTACTCCACACTCCTTCGAATAGTCGAAGCAGAAGCAGGAGACGATGACGTAAAAGGACGAGTCCTCGTCGCAAACGTCATCCTGAACAGAGTAGCCAGACCGGATTTCCCGAACACGGTGACGGATGTCGTATTCCAGTACGTAAACGGCGTTCCGCAGTTCGCCCCCACCTATGACGGCGCGTTCTATACCGTCGAAGTCACGGACGATACAAGAGAAGCGGTACGGCAGGCCCTTTCCGGAACGGATTATTCGGAAGGCGCACTGTTCTTTGTCATGAAAGACGCACTGGAAGAAGAAGCGATCAGCTGGTTTGACACGGACCTTAAACATCTGTTCAAGTATGGAGTACACGATTTTTACACTTATCCCGAAGATGTAAACGAAGAGCTGTTAAGTGCGCACGAACAGGATGTGCAGGAAGTGCAGGCAATGGCCTCGGCTGACTGATCCGAGCTGACAGGGAGTTTCCCGAAAATCGTAAAAGTGCTGCAGAGCATAGTTTATGATTGATGAAGGGGCTGTGAAAATAGCTATATTTTCACAGCCCTAAAATATGCCATAATTGCACCACGAAAACTACAAAAGGCGTGCCCGGGGAGGGAGGGGTGTGGGGAGGGAACGTCGGACTTCGCAACTCTGAGAGTGTTCCCTCCCCACGAAAGCCTTCCATAAGAAAAAAAGTAACGGCGTAAGCGAAGCCTAAAAGCAAAGGGATCAGGGTGGTGAAAAAAGTAAGACTTTTTTCACAGCCCCTTTTTTATTTACAAGTGTACGGAAAAGAAGTAAAATGTGGTGATATAAGGTCGCTGTCCACAGCCTTAAAGCCGTGAATAACGACATCAGTCAGAGACAGACGGCAATGTGCGGCACTGTCTGCAGGCTGCTGTAAGTCTGTTGAAAGGACCTATGGTAAATCATATTGGAAAGGCGGAAACCTATGGAGATTTTATACAGAAGCACACGTGGCGGCGAGACCGGAGTACCGGCATCGAAAGCTATATTAAACGGACTGGCTTCGGACAGCGGATTATATGTCCCGGAAAACATGCCGAATCCGGACGTACAGTTTAAAGACCTGGTCGGGAAACCGTACACGGAGGTTGCTTATGAAGTGATGAGCAGATTCCTGACCGATTTTACGGAAGACGAACTCAGAAACTGCATTAAAAATGCATACGATGAGAAATTTGACACACCCGAAATTGCGCCTCTGAGAAAGACCGGAGAAAACACATATTTTCTGGAACTGTTCCATGGGGCAACGATCGCTTTTAAGGACATGGCACTGTCCATATTGCCTCACCTGCTCACCACAGCTGCAAAGAAGAACAAAGTGACAGACGAGATCGTAATTCTCACCGCCACATCGGGAGATACAGGAAAAGCCGCGCTCGCCGGGTTTGCGGACGTCCCGGGGACCAAAATTGTGGTCTTTTATCCGAAATATGGCGTAAGCCCTGTGCAGGAAAAACAGATGGTGACTCAGAAGGGCAGCAACACCTGTGTGGTCGGCATCACAGGCAACTTCGATGATGCACAGACGGCAGTCAAGAAAATGTTTGCGGATCATGCCATGGCAGAAAAACTGTCCGAAGCGGGCTTCCGTTTTTCTTCGGCCAACTCGATCAACATCGGCAGACTCGTGCCGCAGATCGCCTATTATGTGTGGGCGTATGTGAAGCTGCTTGAGAACGGCACGGTAAGTGACGGGGAAAAGATCAATATTGTGGTTCCGACAGGAAACTTCGGAAACATCCTTGCTGCATATTATGCAAAGGAAATCGGCCTGCCGGTCCATAAACTGATCTGTGCATCGAACGAGAACAAAGTTCTCTATGACTTTTTCAGGACAGGAAAATACGACAGAAGACGGGAGTTTATTCTTACGTCCTCTCCATCCATGGACATCCTGATTTCCAGCAATCTGGAAAGACTGATCTACAGCATACTCGGAAATGATGCGGAGGCCTGCGCGGAGAAGATGAAATCTCTCCGTGAAGAAGGGTACTATGAGATCACGGAAGAGCAGAAGGAGAAACTCAGCGATTTCTGCGGCTATTTCTGCGATATGGAAAACACAAAGAAAGCGATTGCTTCCTTATATAGTAAAGAGAAATATGTGATCGATACGCATACGGCTGTCGCGGCTGATGTTTATGGCAGGTACCGTGCCGAGACGGGTGATGACAGACCGGCAGTGATCGCTTCGACGGCGAGCCCGTTCAAATTTACAAGAAGCGTGATCGAAGCGCTGGAAAGTGTCAGAGAAATGCCGGGCGACATTGCGAATATGGACGACTTTGACCTGGCAGATCTTTTGAGCGAAATTTCCGGAGTTCCGGTACCGGGGGCGGTGGAGGAGATCCGGACAGCACCCATACTGCACAAAAAAGTGGTGGACGCAGGCGATATGCCGCAGGCTGTGTATGATTTCCTGGGAATACAAAAATGAGGATGAACTGGAAGACACTGCTCTCGGCAAAAAGGATCGGCAGCTACGGACGCACCGTCTCCGCAAGCGAAGATCTGCGCAGTGAGTTTGAAAAAGACTATCACCGTATCATCGGGAGCGCCTCGTTTAGGAGACTGCAGGACAAAACGCAGGTCTTTGCGCTGGATAAGAGCGATTTTATCAGGACCAGGCTCACGCATTCCCTGGAAGTATCATCGTTTGCCCGCTCTCTGGGGCAGAACATCGCGCAGTATATCCTGGACAATCACATGGACCGGGACTTTACGCTCGAGACCAAGTACGAGATATGTGAGATCCTGCAGTGTGCGGGGCTCATTCACGACATTGGAAATCCGCCCTTCGGCCATTTTGGCGAGGAGGCGATACGTGACTGGTTCTGCCGTAAGCTTCCGGGGCTCACTTTTCAGGGGCAGCCGGTGACGGAACTCCTTGAAGATCAGATGCTTCAGGACCTGTATCTCTTTGAGGGTAACGCGCAGGCTCTGCGTCAGGTGACCAAGCTGCACTTTCTGGTGAACGAGAACGGCATGAACCTGACCTATGCGCTGTTGAACACGATCATCAAGTATCCGATCCCCTCTGTCAGCGTCAAGCCCGACGGAAGAAACATTGCATTCCGGAAAGCCGGTTATTTTGCGGCGGAACAGGAGCTCTATCATCGAATTGCAAAGGATATGGGAACGACGGGACGACGGCATCCATTGACGTTCATTCTGGAGGCGGCCGATGACATTGCCTATCGGACAGCCGATATTGAGGATGCGTTCAAAAAAGGTTTCATTTCCTATGAAAAGCTCAGGCAGGAGCTGATCCTTGCACGGGACAGGGCGACGGAAAAAAGCAGTCAGCTGGATCCGGCAGCCATCCTGGACAGGCAGTACCAGAACGCCGTCAAACGAGGGATAAACAATCCCAAACAGTACGCGGTACAGAACATGACGGTCAGACTGCACAGCGGGCTGATGTTCTGTGCGACATATGGCTTTACCTCCAACTATCTGCGGATCATGGACGGGACGTACGAGCACGATCTCTTTCACGGAACGTATGCCGAATGGGTCATGGAAGCACTGGGAGATATCGCGTACAGATATGCGTTTAATTCTGAGCAGATATTGGAGATGGAAGTGTCGGCCGGAACGATCCTGGGAAACATGCTGGACAGGTTTGTGCCGGCGGTGCTTTACTATGACACATCTGTACCCCTCAAGATGATGGACAGAAAATTCATGCGTCTCATCTCCGAAAACTACCGGCAGGTGTACCACATCTACAGCAAAAGGTGCGAGAGAGAAGAGGAAAAGCTTTATTTGCGGCTCCTTCTGGTGACGGATTTTATCAGCGGAATGACCGATTCGTACGCGAAGGATCTTTACCAGAGAATGAACGGAATCGTATAACAGCCCGCTGTATTATACGTTCCGGACTATTTTGGTATCGCTTATACGCAGTCTTGACATTTGAAATTAAAGATGCGATAATAACTTTGATTTTGTTACAATGTAGTGTGCCGGTTTTATGAAGAACCAAATTTAAGAAAAGAGGTTATTTAAATGGCAGCAATCGATTTAACCAAGTATGGCATCACAGGAACCACCGAGATCGTTCACAATCCGTCTTATGACTTCCTTTATGAAGAGGAGATCAAACCGGAGCTCGAAGGCTTTGAAAAAGGTCAGGTCAGTGAGCTTGGCGCAGTGAACGTTATGACAGGTATCTATACCGGACGTTCTCCCAAAGATAAATTCATCGTTATGGATGAAAACTCCAAGGATACCGTTTGGTGGACAACCGATGAATATAAGAATGACAACCATGTAGCAAGCCAGGAGACCTGGGAAGCAGTCAAAGAGATCGCTAAGAAAGAGCTCTCCAATAAGAGACTTTTCGTAGTCGATGCTTTCTGCGGCGCTAACAAAGACACCCGCATGGCAGTTCGTTTCATCATGGAAGTTGCATGGCAGGCACACTTCATCAAGAACATGTTTATCGTTCCGTCTGAAGGAGAGCTTGAGAACTTCGAGCCGGATTTCGTTGTTTACAACGCTTCCAAGGCAAAAGTTGAGAACTACAAAGAACTCGGCCTCAATTCCGAGACAGCTGTTGTCTTCAACATCACGTCCCGTGAGCAGGTTATCATCAACACCTGGTACGGCGGCGAGATGAAGAAAGGTATGTTCTCCATGATGAACTACTATCTGCCGCTTAAGGGAATCGCAGCTATGCACTGCTCCGCAAACACCGATATGAACGGCGAGAACACCGCTATCTTCTTCGGCCTTTCCGGAACAGGCAAGACCACACTTTCCACAGACCCGAAACGTCTCCTGATCGGTGATGACGAGCACGGCTGGGATGACAACGGTGTGTTCAACTTTGAGGGCGGCTGCTATGCTAAGGTCATCAACCTTGACAAAGATTCCGAGCCGGACATCTACAACGCTATCAAGAGAGATGCTCTTCTTGAGAACGTTACCCTCGATGCAGAAGGCAAGATCGATTTCGCTGACAAGAGCGTGACCGAGAACACCCGTGTTTCTTATCCGATCAACCACAT
>CADCPK010000474.1 GCA_902803215.1 uncultured Lachnospiraceae bacterium | reverse complement strand
TCATCCTACTCTATAGATTTCTTCTTCCAGTTCCTTCACGGCCTGCTTATAGCCGTCTTTCCCACCGAAGAGCTTAGCAATCCGCGCAGGATTCCCGAGCTTTCTGAAGGGGTCAAGTCTCAACACTTCGGTTTTCT
Organism: uncultured Lachnospiraceae bacterium; assembly: GCA_902803215.1. Classification (GTDB taxonomy): domain Bacteria; phylum Bacillota; class Clostridia; order Lachnospirales; family Lachnospiraceae; genus Blautia_A. The sequence continues at coordinate 12,588 of CADCPK010000474.1, read as the reverse complement.
CAATTTCTGTAATGCCGTCATTCATATATTTATCGAGAAGCGACTCTATGACTTGTCTTGCCACCCCGCTGAATTTATGCAGGAAGTCTCTCTTTTTGACATTCTCCGCCCGTTCTTTTCTGGTCAGCGGTTTCTGATCATAGGCAACGTGGCTGATAAAATCAAAATCATCCACGTCTTCCATATGCTGTTCTTCTTTCAGCTTCTCCAGATCAATGCCTCTGGATTTCAACTCGTCCGAGATTGCTTCTTTCTTGACAGTTTCGGACCACTTCCGTATGAAAGCTGCCAGATCGGCATAGTTACCGCGTATGTTCCTTCTGGTATAATCGATGATGTTTTCCTGCCGCAGCAATTTTCCGTTGTTGTCGTAGATTGAAACTGTCTGCTGGATCAACTGCACTTTTGCACCGTCTACATCCACATAAGGTACCGGTTCATGTTCAATGATAGGCGGTTCTACGGGTTTCTTCTTTTTGGGATGTTTGGTAGGATCATAATTGTCTACCTGCTCTACCGGACCGTCCCATTCGGGATCGGTAAACAGCCGCGCAACACCACGAAAGTCCATGATCGTAAAGCTGAGCTTTCCTCTGTCCTCACGGACACGTGTGCCTCGACCGATGATCTGCTTAAACTGCGTCATGGAATTAATGTTCTTATCGAGCACGATCAGTTTTGTCATCTTGCAATCTGAACCTGTAGAGAGGAGCTCCGAGGTAGTCGCTATAACAGGATAATCCGATGAGACCGAGATGAAATAATCGAGCTTTGCCTTTCCATAAACATCGCTCCCTGTTATCCTCACCACATAGTCGGGATTCTTTTGAACCATATCTCGATTCAGATTAACCAGTTCCATTCGCATTCGCTCCGCAGCGTCCTCGGTAGCACAGAAAACGATCGTCTTCTGCATCCTGCCGTTCTTCTTCAAATACTCTGTGATGCGAAATGCCACTTCTTTAATTCGGTCGGCCAGAATGATGCTGTAGTCAAAATCTCGGTTGTTGTAGATTCGGTCTTCGATCTCTCTGCCGTAATAGTCTAACTGTCCCTTATACGGCCGCCAGCCGTCGGAGATGTTCATCGTCATCCCCAGAACTTTGAATGGAGCCAGGAATCCGTCTTCAATACCTTCCTTCAGGCTGTACTCGTAAACAGGTTTCCCGAAGTAATCGACATTAGAAACATACATAGTTTCCTTAGGTGTGGCTGTCATACCGATCTGGGTGGCGTTATGGAAATACTCGAGGATCCTTCTCCAGCGACTCTCCTCCGCTGCCGATCCTCTGTGACACTCGTCTACGATGATCAGATCAAAGAAATCGGGATCGAACAGCTCGCTGTAATGCTCCTGATCGTTATCCCCGATCAGCTGCTGATACAAAGCAAAATATACCTGATACGCGGTGATCGTATCCTTCTTATCCTGAGCAAAATTCACCTTATGCGTGATCCTTGTAAGCGGAGCAAAGTCCTGCTGGATTGACTGATCGACCAGATTATTTCTATCAGCCAGATAGAGAATTTTCCTTTTCACGCCGCTAGTGATGAGCCTGTACACGATCTGGAAGGCAGTGTACGTCTTGCCCGTTCCTGTGGCCATAACAAGGAGCAGCCTCTTTTGTCCTCTCGCTATCGCATTCAAGGTACGGTTGACAGCGTTTCGCTGATAGTATCTCGGAGCGTAAGTGTTCTGGCCTGAGTAATACGGCTGATTGATCAGCAGGAGCTGCTGTGTATTCAGTCCTTCGCCATCATTACTCTCACCCTTATACCTGGCTGTCAATTCTTCAACTGTGGGGAATTCATCAAGTCCCAGCTGCCTTTCTGTCCCGGTCAGGAAATCATGCTCCACAAAGCCGTCACCGTTGGAGCTGTAAGCAAACGGGAGATCCAGCATTCGGGCATATGTGATTGCCTGCTGAAGTCCAAACGAGACAGAATGATTATTGTCCTTCGCCTCGACCACAGCGATCGGATTATATTTATTCAGATAAAGAAGGTAGTCTACTTTTTTGGGGTTCTCACGATAGGCCATGTTGCCGCGGATGTTGATCTTACCATCGGTGATCTTAGTCTCCATCGTGATGTTTATTCCGTTCCTCCATCCGCTTGCGTTGATGGCAGGTGTAATATAATTGAGCTTGATGTCTTCCTCAGTCATCTGGCTTTTATTCAGAATCATTCTGCTCACCCCCGTACAATTATTTTATCTCATTGTAACATACAAAAAGATGTGTTGGACTAAAAATGTCGAAAAAAGTCGAAACAGAAACACGAGAGATAATGTTTTAAAAGAAAAGGACCTCTGTTCTGCACAGAGGTCCTTCTGATAAAATTCATATTATACTTACGCAGATTTCCGTATCAATTCTAGTCCTCTTCTGCATCTTTCACAGTATAATACTCTGTTAACTCCTTAGCATTCTCAAAATCACCTACTGTATCCATAGCCTCTGCAAAATTGCCGTAATTGAAATTAGCACCCGGTTCTCCATTTTCATGAGCTATTTGTTTTTTTACAATATAATCATACATAGCAGGCTGGTATATTTCTGCAAATCCTTCTGGATCTATACTAAACTTATAAGTTGAGCTTTTATCGCTTATTACCACTTTTACAGTTTCGTCTTCTACTAATGCCTTTGCAATCTCATTAGCAGTGACTATAGGAAAATCGAAAGATAAAAATGATGTTGCCAAAGCGCCTGGCTCTGTTGTCTCCGCTAAAGAGCGTTCGTCCGATACAGAATCACCAATTTTATATCTAATAGAAGGCCCCCAATCATCAGAATCATAATAAAAATCTGCAGGATTATTATTATATTCTAACAGTTTGAAGCTAAACCCAGTGAATCCAGCTTCTGTTTTTGAATTTAAAAATTGGTATTTTATTACAAAAGTAAGATCACTATTCTCGGATGCAGTATTTGAAAATGTGCCTTGTACGGTACTTTTAATCATGATATTCCCAGTTTTATCCCCAAAGTCATCTACCGTTTCCACTAAATTCCATTTTGATCCAGGAGAACTATTTGGTATTGTGTGAGTTGGTTCTGGCTCTGGAGTCGGACTCGGTGTTGGAGTCGGACTTGGTGTTGGGGTCGGGCTCGGTGTTGGGGTCGGGCTTGGTGTTGCAGTTGGTTTTGGGGTAGGTGTCGGTTCGGGTGCTTTGCTCGCATAATATGTAATGTGATCTGCTGAAGGAGTGATAAGGTTTATCAAAAGTTTTTTATCTGGCAGTAATACTGCTGATAACTCGAATTCAGCTTGATCACTCTTTATTTCTCCTTCAGTCAGAATAAAGGAACACTCTTCGTGAAAAGTCATCGAATCAGAATTGATATCAAGATTTGTTTGGTTTATTATTAATTTAAAATCTGCACCTAACTCCTCAGTTGAAATAATGGACCCTCCTAAATCAATACTATCTGCAATCCATTCTCCTAAAAAATCCTCAAGAGTTACACTAGATTCAGACATTTCTACATTTTCAGAATATGTTTCCATCCCATGAGTAGAAATAGGAATAATCATCTGTGCAATGATTGCTAGAACTAAACATGGTATTAGTTGTTTTTTTACCATAATTTTTCCTCCCTTGGCATTATCGTCTGAAATGAATATGCTTTTCATTATATTATCATAATTATAGTAAAATCACAATATAATAAACGAACATAATAACACTTGTTAGAAAACTCTTAACAGAATCTACATCTTTTACCAGTCAAGAATTGTCAGCCTTTCCAGTAAAACTGCCCAAGATAACATACTTATATCCACAACCTGCCAAAAAGTAAAATCATGTCCACAACCTACCCAATATCCTTCTTGTAGCCGCAACTGTTCACAATCTACTGTCTCGATAAGTTCTGTCATACACAAAAAAGGGACTTCTACTGACCCGAGTAGCAAAATCCCGGGCTCGCAGAAATCCCTTAAAACAAGGCTTCTTCAGCCTCCCATTATGATTTTTTGGACAGCTTTACTACCGTCTCAACGTGAGCAGTCCGTGCTAACTGCTCCTCGATCAATCAGCCGCCATCATTCTTTATAAGAAAACAAACTTACACATATCCTGTGGCAACGTCCCACAAAGACTTCTGCCCCGTTACCTTACTTCTGCCCCTGTACCGTAATAATGCCCCATTACCGTCTTTTTGCCCTCACACCGTGTGAAGGCGAAAAACGCATAATGGGGCATAAGTCTGAGAGGGAAACAAGCATAGTTCTTTGATGCGAATTTGCAGTATCGTCACACAGTCAGCAGCTCAAAGCCATGCTCACAGAAGGCGCAATTCCAACAAAATAAAAAGCCCCATCCTCATGTGAGGACAGGGCCTTTGTTCGCTTTCCCACCGCGCTCTCTTTCCCGGAGAGGAGGCGGTGGGGGATTATTTTTTGATTATTTAATTTCAACTACCGGCTCAGCGCCCGTATAATTAACTTCTACACTCCACGTTGAAGGAGATGTCTTAGCGGTAACCTTAACCCCATCGCCTACAATTCCATCAGCTATATTGCTATCCGCATTGTTGCTATCAGACTGCCAACTTGCCTGTGTCTGTTTCGCATTTACAACAATAGGAGCAGCCTTTCCAGCATCTGTGCCGTCCCAAGTAAGGATAGCTGTCATCTGTTCTGCATAAGCGGAACGAAGGTTAGCTTTGTCAGTAGCCTCACGGCTCTTCTCCAACTGTGATGTGAAAACCGGAATTGCGATCGCTACTAAGACGGCGATAATCGCCACAACGATCAGCAGCTCAGCCAATGTAAAACCTTTTTTGTTGTTCTTTCTCATAAGCATTTTCCTTTCTACATGTAGTGTTTGTTTTACAGGTCCCACGCGAAATACGGCCGATATCCGTCGGAACCCATTGCCTTTTTTCGCTAAAGGTAGATCATTTGTTCTTTAGACTGCCGGGAACAGTCTTTTTCTATGTTTATTTTATCACAAGCACAGGGCAACTATCAACTGTTTTCTTTACTATTTTAATACTTTTTTCAGAATCCGCATAAAAGTTTCTGATAGTTTACATAACTACTGATTGACTGCAGCGGAGTCGGTCGGAAGGCCGGCGTCGGGGGTACCGCCCACCATGGTCTCGTAGAAAGTGGCTGCCGCGTTTACGGTAGTCGTACCGGTCTCGGTTATGTTGCACCTGATATCTCCTACCAGACAGCGGTCACGACTTTCACACAACGACTCCAGGATCTTCTGAGCGGTCTTGTACGATGTTGTCTCGTACTGCAGGGTGAAGCTGCGCCTGATCTGGTCTCCTGACCAGGTAACATCGGCGAAGGAGATCGAGTACTTCTCTGTGGATGCCAGAACATCGTTGAGGAAGGCAATCTCAGCCTTGCTGTTGTTGTAACTGGGCATGTAGGACATGGTACCTTCTTCTTCCATGGTATCCATCTCGGACTGAAGCGATTGCAGGTGCGTAAGCCGACCCTCTGCCGCTGATATTTCAGTCTGCAAAGCCTGGGCTTCGGAGTTGGAAGAATTCACCGAATCATTTACGAGTACATACACAAAGCGGTAGTACACAAGGCCAACCAGGATCACTGCCAGAAGCAACAGCAGGATTTTCTCTGTTCTTGTAAAGTCTCGGCTCATTACTTTCATTTCGTCGCCTCCTCTTCTGTTGCTTCATCCGGCTGTTTCAGATATACCAGAAATCTGGCCCAGACTTCCTTTCCTGAATTAGTGGAAGTGCCGGAGCTGCTTTTGCTGCCTGTCGACGATGTTTTTGTTGTACTTGAGCTGTTATTATTTTTCAGATACTGCGTTTCACTGTTTTTTATAAGCTGATCGCTGCTTCTTTTTGTTGTGCTGCCGGTAGAACCGGTTTTGGTCGAACTGCTTCCGGTGCCGGTCGTCTGTGTGACTTTCGTTTCATTTTTATTTGCAGTCATAATGATACAGCTGTCAACTATCGGACTTTTTTCGATTTTTTTAGCGAGGTCGTTCTGCTGGCTAAGGGTACTCTCGGTCACTTCTATTGTCAGTATGTTCCCTGATACATTCCAGCTTTTTGCATATTTGGATGAAGGAAGCACGCTCTCCACCAGCTCCAGCACTTTAACACGGTCTACCATACCCAGTTCTTCCCCTGTCATGCCGGAGGTTGTATAATGCGCGTAGGTATCTTCGACTCCTGTCATCTCCTCAGCTGCACTCAACAGTGTATCATACTGAGACCGGAGACGTGACACTTCTCCTTCTGCCCGTGACATCTCCATCAGCTTGTCGTACACCATATATTTACTGAAAACTCCGGCAAGGAGGATTATCAACAATATGGCGGGAATGGCAATGCCGAGATTTATTTTTTTCTCATCTACCATCACCAGGTTGATCGAGGTCTTTACCGGCATCCGCCTACGTCTAAGGCGGCTTGCTTTTTTGTTCTTTGCGTTAGCCACTATTTTCTCCCTCCCGGTCTACGAGTATTTCCGGATTTTCCACTTTCCTGAAGAGTGATGCCTATAGCCTGTACAAAGCTGTAGCATTCTTCAACATTATTTCCTTCCGGAACCAGTTCTTCGGCCCGGTGGAGTTCAATATCGAGCATGTCTACTATAGTATCCCGGAGTGGCTTTATTACGGCGCCGCCTCCGCATAGCCACATATCGGAAAGTGTGCTGTCCGGATTGCTGAAACGATAGAAATTGAGCGCGCGCATAAGCTCTACCGCTATATTCTCGTAGGATGTCATACACTCCTCGTGGTACTGACAGTTTTCGTAGTTGCTCATCAGGTATGTATGAGCAAGGTGTACGTCTACGCCGAAAATATCTGCCAGAACGTTATTAAGGTTCGCAAGGCCGATATCCAGTATCCTTGTTACCACATGGCGGTCTCCCCGGAACATATACATACGGAAGGATGAATATCCCATGTCCAGAACGCAAAATTCTTCAGCCTTCTGATAGAGCGTATCTCTTCGCGCACGGATGAGTGAGATAAAAGAGCACACAGCCGGAGCAGCTATCTTAAGCTTAAGACCGGCCTTCCTGAGGTAGAACTGGGCATTCTCAAGTAGTTCCCTTTTTGTGCTTACCGCAAGCAGCTCCATTGTAGGAATCTCTTCCTTATCTTCAAATCCCTCTTTGTCCTCCAATGAAGACATCGAATCGACATCCTCTTTTTTTTCTTCAGAGGCGAGTACGGCATAATCAAAAACATATTCTCGTACTTCACCGGTGATATAGTCATTAAACTCGAACGGAAGATTATAGACAAGCTGGTCGATCGTCATTTCAGGCATCTCGACGTTTTTCACATACACAGCTTCGTTTGGCAGAACCAGGGCCGCCAGGTTCGCATGGATCTTATTCTCCTTCATCGTCCTGCGGATAAGCTCGCTCATCGCCTCGGGCGAGGTGACCTGCCCTTCACGAAGCAGATTTTCCGGCATGGAGGCAACTGCTGTCTTAAGTACACGCCTGCCCTGACAAAGTGCCAGCTTAAGTTGATCATATCCTATGTCTATACCAAGAATCTTCTTTGCCATAATCAATCTCCAGCTTCTATATATAATCAATATTTACAATCTACATTATGCCTGTTTAAGGCAGGTTTCTTATTGCTGCACAACAAATTACCGTACCATTTTTATATAAGGCTGCCGTACCAGGCGATAAGCGGCTGTCCAAAAAGCAGCATGGCCGCTGCCGCGACGGCTATCGATGGGCCGAAAGGGAATTCCCTGTTTTTTTCTCTTCCTTTGGACAGTCCGTGAATGATCAGGCCAACTATACAGGCAAGCATCATTGTGAACAGTGTTCCAATCATTCCCAGATAAAGGCCGATCACAAAAAAGAGCTTGATATCTCCGCCTCCAAGGCTGTCGCGTCCGAGTACACGATCCATCACCAGAGAAACGCCGAGCAGTCCCCCGCCAAAAAGGAAGGCCGCTGCGACTGACAGGGCTGTATCGCCCCAGCCGGTGAAAAGAAACGGCTGTGCGACGATCCAGGCTGCTATCGAGACTATGTGACAGCCGTCCGGTATGATCATATCGTCAAGGTCCGTAAAAAAGAGGACAAACAGGCAGCAAATAAAAATATAGTTTCTGAGGCACAGGATCGTCAGATCAAATCTCAGGAGGCAGATGACAGTGATGCAGGAAAAAGCAACTTCTGTGATCGGGTACCTGACTGACAGCTTAGTGCCGCATGCCTTACACCGCCCTTTTTGTATGACGTAGCTCAGAACCGGTATCAGCTCTGATGCGCCTAGAGTATGTCCGCACTCCGGACAATGGCTCCGTCCTTTAACAAAAGATTCGCCGTGGGCTATGCGCCACGCCGCGCAGTTGAGAAAGGAACCCATCACTGCACCAAAAACCGCCGCAACGATCACGAAAAAGATCAGCATCGGCTGATATTCATAGATGGACATTCCCTTTCACCACCTCCGTACCTTGCCGGACACTGCCATATCAGCTGTATGCGTCACCGCTCCAGCCATCTTTGGCTCTCCATCTTGCGCAGTAATATTCATCTGCGTAGACAAAATAGGCAATCTTTCCTTTTTTTACAAACCCCGAGTTGAAGTTCCCTTCACCTTCAATACCGTAAAAGGCTACTATGCCTTCATAACCGTTTGTGGTGTCGGTCCCTCGCCTCAGCGGTTCCTCTTTAAGCACATGCATACACTTGAGTTCACGGTTGTTTATGGTGATCTCGATGTACTCGGGGAGAGGCTCCTCTTCATCCCCGGATGCGGGAGAAGTCTGTTCCGAAGCGTCTTTACTCTTTACAGCAACCTCTTCCTTCTGTTTTTCAAGCTCCGCCGAGAGCAGATCTTTTGCATAGGATGCATTGAGCCTTACACGTTCTTTTTTATCGTTCCCGTGTATGCCGCAGAAAGGCTGGTATATACCATTTTCGTCCTTCGAAAGATAAACCTCGCCCCCTGCAGGGCACAGCTCGTCACGTCCGGGCATGACTTTGTCCAGGATTCTCCTCGCCTGTTCTGTCGTTGTATCCTCAAGCGAGCCCAGATATTCGATGATCAGACCGTCCCCTGCCGACTTCATTGCCTGATCGCAGCCTACCTTCTGTGAGCGGTAACGAAACCTTTTCCATGACGGAACCGCTATAATACAGAGCATTATCGCAATGAGAAGAAGGAGTACGGCAATAGCGACACTAAGCCCGCCTTTCCTGCTTTTTATCCTGGAGAGGATCTTTTGTCTCGTCTTCATTTTCATCCTTACATAGCCGCATACATGCCGAACATAGCCATGTAGATAGCGATTACGATAAATCCCGCAAAGCCGGCAAGGAATACCAGTATTGTCGGCTCAAGTTTTGCGAGGGCATCCGCTGTGGCCTGTTCAAGCTCGGCATCATAATAATTGGCTGTCATCGCGAGTGTCCGGGAAAGCTCACCGCTCTCCTCTCCGACTGCGGTCATATCCACCAGGATCTCGGGAAGGCAGCCGGCTTCCCGAAGGCTGAACCCAAGGGTATGTCCCTCTTCGAGCCGTCCGGTTATCTTGCCGACTTCGGTACTAACATAGTAATTATCGAGAACTCTTGCAGTGATCCCAACCGATTTTGTTATCGGCAAGCCTGCGTCGATCATCATTGTCATGGTGTTGGCAAACTGGCTTGCGGCGTTAAGCACGTTTATATTGCCGAGCACCGGCATTTTCATCGCAAATTTAGCCACTTTCATGCGGCCGTTTTCGGTGTTGTTATATAATTTGAAGGCGATGAAAAGAACGATAGCCGCCAAAGCCATATACAGTATGTTTTTGCGGAAGAAATCCGACATTCCTATAAGGAGCTGCGTGACAAACGGAAGCTCCGCATCGTAATCGTCGAAGATCGCGGTAAATGTCGGTACGACCTTCACCATCAGGACGATAACGACCACAATGGCAACTACAAGGACAAAGGCCGGGTAGATCAGAGCACCTCTAACCTTGCCTTTCATCTTTATCTGCTTATTGTAATGTTCACTTATGGATTCAAAAGCGCTGTCAAGATTACCGGCTTCCTCACCTGCGTGAATAGTTTCCAGGAAGGTTACCGGGAGCTGCTTTCTTCCTCTTTCTGCAAAACTGGCCGAGATGGACCTGCCCGATTCAACATCGTCGGCAACCTGGAGCAGTATCTTTTTTAACGGTTTGTCCGTCATTTTTTCTGCAATTAGATGGACTGTACGGGCGATCGGAACTCCTGCGCGGAGAATAACGGCGAACTGACTGCACATCAGCGTGAATGCCTTGTCGTCGATCTTATTGCCTCCGATCTCCATGTTCAGGAAAGAGGAGCCGCTTTTTTCATCCATCCGGGTCAGCTGGGTGACTATAGGATAAAGTTCCTTCAGTTTTGCAGCCGCATCCATCTCATTAAAGCCTTCGATCACCCCGGATATTTTTTCTCCATCCTTGGAAACAGCCTGATATTTATAATTGATCATGATGCAGAACTCCTATATCATGAATTTCATTACTGTTCAGAACAGTTACAAACCTTCGTTTGACACTTATGCGTTCTTTTTTACATAATCGGTCTCGTGGGCATATCGCATAGCCACATCCTTGCTGATCTTTCCACTCCTTACAAGGCGAACCAGCGCCTGGTCCATTGTCTGACCGCCTATCTGGACGCTTGTCGCTATGGCGTTCGCGATCTGAGGTGTGTTGCCGTTCCTTATAAGATTGCGGATAGCGTCGGTCACCACCATCATCTCGACCGCCAGCGCACGGCCCCCTGCTTTTTGGGGAACAAGCTGCTGGGTCAGTACCGCCTGAATGCACATGGAGAGCTGAAGCCTGATCTGCGTCTGCATGCCCTCGGGGAAAACCTGAACAATACGGTCTATGGCATCGGAAGCGCTTCCTGTGTGCAGGGTTCCGAACACCAGATGGCCTGTCTCGGCTGCGGTTATCGCGGTCTCTATCGTCTCGCGGTCTCTCATCTCACCGATCAGGATGACGTTGGGATCTTCACGGAGACTCGCACGGAGGCCGGATGCGAAGCTCATCGTATCCTTTCCGACTTCTCGCTGGTTGATTGCCGCCTTATCAGGCGTGTAGATATATTCTACCGGGTCTTCAAGCGTTACTATATGACATTTTTGCGTGTGATTGATGTGGTCCAGAAGAGCTGCCAGTGTCGTCGATTTACCGGAACCGGTCTCACCTGTCACCAGCACTATTCCCTTGTGAAGGCCGGGCAGATTTAAGGCTGCAGGCGGAAGGCCGAGGGTGTCCAGCTTCGGGATCGTGTCTGACAGAAGACGAAGGGCCACCGATGGTATCCCCTGCTGCCGGAAGATATGGATACGGCAGCGGTTTCCGGCGTAGGTCGAAGCCGCATCCAGCTCGCCTGTCCGTTCGTACTCACTGTAGGCTGTTCCCGAAAGCTCTCTTGCTATATCAAAGCAATCGTCAGCCGAAAGGGGAAGCGCGCCCATATCTTCGAGTTGTCCGTCTTTACGATATTTGGGCGGAAGGCCGAAAATCAAATGGATATCCGAGGCATGATCCTGCTTTGCTTTTGCTACCAGATTTTCAACATTTATCATTTCTTTTTCTCTCCTCAGAATAATAGCACTGTGACATTCAGAAATAACCCGGGATCCGCTCCGCTGTTTGCGCTAACCGATAACCCCACTTTGTGGACCGAAGGTTAAATATCCTCGTAAACAACGCGGAGAACTTCATCTACCGTTGTCTCTCCGCTCTCGAGCAGTCTCATCGCATTCTGCTTAAGTGAGACAAAGCCGCTTTCCGGTGCTTCAAGAAGCCTTTCGATTGCCTCTCGTCCTTTTCCCGCTGCCACCATCCGGCGAACCTGAATAGTCAACGGGAATATCTCGAACACAGCAGTTCTTCCGCGGTAGCCCGTGTCAAAGCACTCGGGACAGCCTTTGCCGTGATAGAAGATACGCTCCGGATCGTAGGGAAGTCCAAGCTCCTCCTGTTCTTCCGCACTCGGTCTATAAGGTGCGCGGCAGCGCGGGCAGATTTTTCTGACAAGGCGCTGGGATATTACTCCTTTCAGTGCGCTCGCTACCAGATAGGGTTCGACCCCCATATCTGTCAGACGTTCCACCGTCCCCAACGCATCGCTCGTGTGTATGGTGGATAGCACCACATGTCCGGTGATGGCGGCACGCATGGCTATCTCCGCAGTCTCGCCGTCACGGATCTCACCGATGGCTATGATATCGGGGTCCTGTCTCAGGATAGACCGAAGACCGCTTGCAAAGGTCATTCCTATCTTTTCGTTTATCTGGACCTGGTTGACGCCGTCTATATTGTATTCGACCGGGTCTTCAAGGGTAACCAGGTTTACTTCCCGGGTGTTCAAGTCACCGACCATGGTGTACATCGTGGTGGATTTACCGCTTCCGGTAGGACCTACGATAAGGATAACTCCGTTTTTGATGCGGATAATGCGGTTGTATTTTTGAAGGTCATCACCGGAGAGACCTATGGAACTCTGGTTGAGCCTCACTGCCGATTTATCCAGCAAACGGCAGACTATCTTTTCACCGTACACGGTCGGAAGAGTAGATACACGGAGGTCGATCTCGTGATTATGAACCTT
>CADCPK010000473.1 GCA_902803215.1 uncultured Lachnospiraceae bacterium | reverse complement strand
TGTGCCGCAGAGTGTAAGCCTGCTGCGGGTTGCAGATATAACCGCTCTTAATCAATTCTGTCATGGCAGAAAACCTCCATTAACTTTTCATACGGGCGACCTGCCCGCGCGTAACTGTTTTTTATACAAGTGTCCTTGCCTGTGTGTAACTGTTTTTCTCATACAGGTGACTTTCCGGCACTTAGCATTTTTCCTCATACAGGTGACTTGCCTGCACACAACAGCTTCTCCAGTTCATCAAGCTGCTTCAGTCCGCTGAGCGCATCGAATGCGGTTACGCAGCATGCCCCCTCTGCTGCTGCGATCTCGGCACACTTATCGGGCGTTCTTCCCCTCATCACCGACAGCAGGTATGCCGCGATGCTTGTATCTCCTGCGCCTGTCCCCGAAGCGACATTGCTCACCCTGAAAATCGGCTGAATTCCGGATCTGTCCGCCCACGCATCGATATCAAGTGGGAGGCGTGAACCCGGTTTCTCCCATGCTTCGCGGGAAGAGGTCCTGTAGATCATCCCCGACTCGCCGCACTTGATCAGCACTGCGCGGCAGCCCATCGACAGGAGTTCTTCGCAGAGCGGCATCGCATCGGTCTCGAGGTCCAGGTTTGCTGTCATGTTTCCGCCCGAAGCCATGAGCTTGTCATATTTGTCTCTGTCCAGGATGAAACACATTTCTTCAAAACTGGGGACGAAGAAATCTACATAGGGGAGCACTCCCCTGAGGAGCTTTTTCCAATCTGTTTTTCCTGCATCCGAATTCGGGTCAACTGCCGCAAAATCCAGGCTTGTGGCAAGTCCTTTTTCTTTCATTCGACGGTACATCTTAATGAGTTCTTCGCCGTCGTTCTCATACATTTTTTTCATCAGCGGCGGGTAGCCAAAGTGAAAAAGTACCGCGTCGTCGAGCGCCTCTTCCGGAATGTCCTCGTTGCAGAATGTATCGTTCGCTCCCGGGTTGTGAAGGAATATTCTGTCGATACCGGGAATGGCAATGACTATAGTATAGGAAGTGGATACCGAGGGGTCGACGATCAGGCCTCCGGCGCCGTGCTTCTTCGCGATGCGCCGCACCATCTCGCCAAAAGCATCGTCTCCTACTTTTCCCATCAGCTGTACGTCCGCTCCCAGCACTTTTAAGGCCAGGCCGGTGTTGGCCACGCTGCCGCCTGTGTGCACTGTGGCTTCTTTAGTATGGATCAGTTTTCCCGGCTCGAGCAGATCCGACACCCGCCGGGATCTGGCGTTTTCGGGGAAGACCGGGGTGATGTCCAGGCAAAGGTGACCCGCCGCTATAATTTTTCCGCCCATATTTTTGTTCCTCAGTCCATCAGCGCGAATATCTTCATCGCCTGCTTTACATTTTCCTTCATTGCGTCTCTTCCCGCCATGGACATTGTGGAGAAGAATACCGGGCCTTTCTTAGCGTTAACTGCCTCAAGTGCCGCCTCGCCGCCTGCTTTGTCCATATAGGTGAAATAGTTGATCTTGCGAACACCGGCTTTGACCGCCTCATGGAAGTCATCGGCGCTGACGCCCGAACCGCCATGCATGACGACCGGCACATTGTCTGCTTTTGCGCGTACATTTCTGACCACGTCGAAATCCAGCTTCGGCTCGGTCAGATAGATCCCGTGTGTGGTTCCGAAGGAGCATGCCAGCGCATCGATCCCGGAATCTGCCACAAACTGTCCCGCAAGGTCCGGATCGGTGTAGATCTTGGTCTCATCCACAACGCCTGCCTCCCCCGTGCCGGATTCGCGCTTGCCCATGGAGCCCAGCTCAGCCTCGACGGAAGCACCGACCTTGCGTGCCATCTCGACCGCCGTCTTTGTGTTTGCCAGGTTTTCCTCATAAGGAAGGACCGACCCGTCATACATGATGCCGGTAAAGCCCATGTCGAGTGCCTGCTGCAGGTACTCCGGTGTCTCGCCGTGATCCAGGTGCACACATACCGGAACCGTGCTCTTCTTGGCCGCATCCACCATGATCGGCCCGATCACCGACAGCGGCATCCAGTCTTCATGGCACTGCGCCGCCTGTATAATAACCGGCAGGTTCAACTCCTCGGCTGCTCCAAGTATGGCGATCAGCGATTCCAGATTAGGGGTGTTAAAAGAACCGATCGCGATTTTTTTCTCTTCTGCAATATCCAATATTTCTTTTAATGTAACCAGCATGCTTAAAACCTCCTGACTGATC
>CADCPK010000472.1 GCA_902803215.1 uncultured Lachnospiraceae bacterium | reverse complement strand
ATCATGCAACCGACGATCCCGAAGAGTGTCATAAAGGACCTTGCCTTGTGTCGCAGAAGATCCCGGAGGTTCCATTTGGTTCCAAAGCCCAGCTTTTTGAAGGCTTTGGTCTCTTCCGGCGCCAGGTGCCGGATCTTTTTGGGCGTGTAGGGACGAAGCGCATCTGCTGCGGTGCCCTTCAGCATCTGACGGACGGAAAAGAATCCGATCACAACCAGAAAAACATTCATTATAATCAGGATTATCCAGCAGAAGGAAGGGACATACAAATTCCAGTACGGAAGGTCGATATAAGTTGCCATTGCACCGCCGGGACTTAAGATATACCAGCCGAGAAGATATCCGATTCCGATGCCGAGCGCGGTCCCAAGAAGGCCGATGACCAAAGCATATGAGCAATAGTGCCGAAGGATTCGGCTGTCATGAAAACCCAGTGCCTTTAAGGTGCCGATCTGGGTTTTTTCATTTGCGGTGATACGGTGCATGGTGGTAACCATGGTCAGGATCGCAATCGCAAGAAACAGGACAGGAAGAATACTCCCCATGGTTTTGCCTTCTTCGATCTCGCCCCTGGATTCGGAATAGGAGATGTTTTCATCCTTGGAAAGTACCAGGAAGGTCTTGCCGAGGGCTTTGTCGACTTCTTCTACAAAAGGCGCCTTTTCCATATCGGACATAACATTGATCTGATAATACAGATTGTTGCCGATAAAGTTCCTGAAGATGGCGGGGATGATATCCGTCAGCATCTCCGGGGAAATGTAGGCAAATCCGTAGGAGTGGAAATCCGGCATGAGCTGGGTCTCATCGGGAACGCAGATCATGAATTCGGATGCTTTAATAAGACCCTTGACAGTTCCTGTAACGGTCAGGGTTTTGTACGTAAGTGTCAGGCTATCGCCGATAGAAACGTCGTTCGCTTCGGCATATTGATCCGAGAGCCAGATGCCGTCTTTGCTTTCGGCATCGTAAGGTTCACCGTCCATGAGGTAAACACCGGATACGTTGATGTTTTCGCTGACGGCAATGGCAATGACATCGGTACTGTCTTTTACCCCCGCATTGACGGTCAGAAAGCGGGTGGCATCCGTCACGCCGTCGATGGAGCGGACCGCCTCAAGATCCTCCTCCGAGAACCCTTTTTCCGAGAAGATGCGGTAATCGGAAAAGCCGGTTTTATCGAAAATGAAATCCACATCTTTTTCCAGGCTGTACCATTCCATGTTAAAGCCGACAAATACGCCGATGCCCAGGGCGATCATAACGATCATCGAGATGAACTGGGCTTTGTAACGCAGGAATGTGCGGAGCAGTTTTCTTTTCAGCATTCTACCAGTCCACCTCCTCCACGTTCAGAGGATTCGCCTGTTCTTCACAGGAAACGATCTTGCCGTTTTTTACGCGCACTACAAGGTCCGCCATTTTGGCAATATTCTGGTTGTGTGTTACGATGATGATCGTTTTATGCATATCCCGGGCCATGGAGAGAAGCAGTTTAAGGACCATGACGCCGGTCTCGGAATCCAAAGCTCCGGTAGGTTCGTCACAGAGGAGAATCTTCGGATTTTTGGCCAGGGCTCTTGCGATGGAGACTCTCTGCTGTTCGCCGCCGGAGAGCTCGTTGGGAAAATTGTGGATGTGATCCGAAAGACCGACGGCAGCAAGCATGTCATGGCTGCTTAAGGGATTGGGGGCGATATCTTTTACAAGCGCTACATTTTCAATCACTGTCAGTGTAGGGATCAGATTGTAGGACTGAAAAACAAAACCGACAGTAGCCGCCCGGTAATCTGCCAGTTCGTTGGCTGTGAGGGTCGAGATATCCTTCCCGTCAACCCGGATGGTACCGGATGTAGGACTGTCAAGACCGCCCAGAAGGTTTAACAAGGTACTTTTTCCGGCGCCGCTGGGACCCAGTACAACAATAAATTTGCCTTCCGGCAGACTTAAAGATGCATGGTCCAGTGCTCTTTGTTCATGTTCACCGTTTCGGTAAACACGGGATACGTCTTCAAATTCGATGATCATAAGGGACTCCTTTATTGAATAATTGAATTATTGAATATGATAGTAATACATTGCAGAAAGTTACAAAAATGTCTTTACAAGTTAGATTCTTCTAACAAGGTATATTTTATTGGTATTCGACGACTTGTCAAGCGAAAAAATAAACAAATATAACTTTCGGGTTTTCGTATTTTCGCAAGACAGGGGACCGTCCCTTGCCTTGCTCCCCTGTCTTGCCGGAAAAGACGGCCAAAAACATCATTTCTCGCGAGTTTCTCTGTCTGAATTACCCTTCGAATTTCAAAAAGGACGACCACAAACACCATTCCTCGCGAGTTTCTCTGCCTGAATTACCCTTCGAATTCCGGAAAAGACGACCACAAACATCATTTCTCGCAGATTTCTCTGTCTGAATTGCCTCTCGTAGTT
>CADCPK010000471.1 GCA_902803215.1 uncultured Lachnospiraceae bacterium | reverse complement strand
CATGGAAAAATTCAGTGTCAAACGACCGTTCACCGTATTGGTCGCGGTTTTAATCTCAAGTTCCGAAGCAAAAACGGCTCAATCCCAGTAATGAAGGGGGATTGAGCTGTTCCTTCTGTATGGCGTATTTAAGGTCATTTAGCAGAAGTGGAAAAACGCTGTCCAGTTAATACCGGAGCATCCGCTGTATTTCCTGCTGTTTTCTATATTTACTGTCGAGATTCATACTGAAAGCTTTTCCACAGGCTTCGATGATCTCATCGAAGTAGGTAAACTGCCAGTTGTTAGCATCCAGATGTGTGCAATTATATTTCTTGAGAGAGTTAAGGATCCGCCCGATCGGGAATGTATAATCGAGTTTGTGCTCCAGAAGTCTTATCAAAACAAGGGCAAGGAAGCAGGTGGCAAAGTGTGCTTCGATGTGTTCGTTTAACCACACATAGACAGGACGGGATGCGAAGTATGTTTTGGTCACTTTAAAGGATGCCTCTATCTGTGCAAGGCCGCGATAAACTTGCCGCATCTCTTCATCACTCATTTTCAGCTCGCTCGTCACGATGGAATAATAGCCATCATACTTTTCTTCCTCCCGGATTTTATCCAGATCCAACTCGAGATTTTTTCCATCTACGATCTCGCCGGTGTTTTTATCAAAGGCGATGTTCTTTACATATGCGGCACTGCCTTTTGAAGTAACACGGTCATACTTTTTCGGATAATTGATAAGATCTTTTGCCCGGGCAATCATCGCTTCCCGATCAGCCTTTTGCTTCTTTGCGTACTTGTCAGAATAATAGACCATCTGCTTCTGATCTATCTTGACTGTTTTTTTAGCAGGTTTTTTTCTCCCCGGCTTAGTGACGTTCACATGGAGAACTTTAGGATAAATGCGTGACTTGTGGCGGAACGTGATAATCTCACCATCCTCATCTGTTACCTGATCACTCTTGTATCCTTTACCAAGAACCCATGCTTTGAATTCAGCGTCCGCTCCGCGAACGGATTGGCCATACACATATCCGTCACGATCATTGTGGTCAGATTTATTGTCCCCGTTAAGCCAGTAGATGTTATCAGACGTGTTCAGTCCTCTGTCTGCAACATAAATGACCCTGCAGTCGTCAAACTCATTCTTTACACGGTTGATAATGGGACGCATGTGGACTTTTTCTGATTCATTTCCCGGAAACAGATCGTATGCAACAGGGATACCGTTCCTGTCTGTAAGCAGTCCCATCTCTATAATCGGATCGGGACGATGGTTCTTTTCGGGACCCCTTTTTCTGTATTTAGCAGGAGTCGGCTTTCCGCTTTTATCTACAGGATTTCCTTCTTCATCCAATTCGTCCACATCCGGATGACTGATGTCAAAGTAATAGTTGGTACAGTCGAAGTAGGAAACAGACAGATCACGTTTACAAATCTTTTTTGAGTGTTCAAATATCCACTGTTGCAGCGCTTCCTGATTCTCTGCGATGATATCAAGCGCATGATAGATATCATCAAGAGAAAAACCGTCGAATGGTTCAAAGAAAAAGTCTTTGTTATCCAGGGTATACTTCTTTGAACCCGGATTCATCGTGCGTGAAAAGGTAAGAAGCTTAAAGATCTGATCCGTGCTGAACTGTGTTCTTTTGCCACGGGTCTTCCAGTTCCAAAACCGATCCAGTTCCAGATCCTTATATAACGCTTTTAGGATGCCATACCCGACATTGCGCGTATCGTTGCTTCCAACTTCCAACTTCTCCGACATGTCAATCGTAAACGTACGGGATGTTTCTTCTTTTTTCTTTTCCGTGAGGCTCTTTGCATACTGCGTAAAGTACGCAATCGGGTCGTCATATTTTTTTTGCAGCGTGCTCAGATGACCGATACCCTCCACCGTGCGCTCACGGGTCGTCTTTCGGCTGCGATCATAATACTTTTCCATAACGGAGAGATAGACATCTCCGTTTGCTTCTGTTTTTTTCTTCAAATACATATGCTTCGTCTCCGTAAACTTTTATCCATTGATATCAGCGCCTTTGTGTTCTGTGGAAAGATAGTCTTTGCATCCATGAATCCATTCCTCAGGATCGATGTTTTCAAATGCCGCCGTCACATCAACATAATCGATGGTTTTCACATAGTCCTTTGCGATGGAAAGGCTGTTCTCCAAAGAAATCTCTTTCTCCCCGAGGAAAGCACAGTATTCAATGTAAACAGCAGGATCTGCAGAGCCTATATCTGCCCAGATAAACGGATTCATTTCACTCAGTTGATTGAGAATCCTGTCGTCTGTTGTGTTTTCATAATAATTGTCCAGCCAGAAATAAATCATGGTGAATAATTCAAACTTGTTCATGGTTCCCTCCGAAAAATATTTCTGCTCAGTCCTGTCATCTCATCCCAGGAGCGTGGCGGTCTGTTTAGTCCGCCGTCCTGTATCACACCGTCTCTGACGGAGACCCATAACTGCGATCCGTCTTCAAGTTCCTTGTAATGCCAGTCATTCCCATGTATATCTTTGCCGGCATGATGTTTCATATCATTTGCAAGATCCTGCAACAGTTGTTTGTTCCCCGGACTGTCCTCCAAATGACCTTCAGATTTACGAAAGATATGCTTCAGCTGCGCATCATTCTCTGGCAGTCTCACTTTCCCTTTCAGCGCATCCGGGATGTTTTCCGGCCTGTCTCCGTATGTCCCTTTGTAGAGATCACTCTGTCCTGCGCCCATTTACTGCATCCTCTCTTACAAGACTCGTCCAGTCCGGATATTCCACAAACTGAGTCTGTGGATATTTATCTTCGATTTCGTCCGGTATCTTTGAATACACAAGAACAATCTCGGGTTCCAGTGTTTCCATCATGGCATCCATGCCTGCTTCGAAATAATACCGATTGACGCGGTCTTTCAGTTGGCCATAAGAACCTACAGAAACGATACCGTGTTTTTCTATCCCAGAGAATGCGATCCTTTCCGGCAAAAACTTCCTGGTGTACGTCCTTTCATCGCCCCATCTGACACAGGGGATGACATATACTCCGTGCTTTTGAAAGCAGTAGCCAATGGCGCGGCTTCGGTAGATGTTTGTGATCTGGATTGCCAGAGGCATATCTCTGTACACAGAACAGTCAGGAGAGATGAATCCCTGATACTCTTTCAGAATGGCAATGTAGTCGTCGGGATGAAGCAGGATATCGCGAAACTCGCTATCGTTTTCATACTCGCAGACGGCAAATGATTTCGGATCTGCTTTTGTCATCTTGCTGAAGGGGACGAGATTCTTAGGAATGATATATTTACTCGGCTTCCTGATAACCGGCATTTCAAAGATTCCATCGAATTCAGCTCCTATAACGAACTCGGGATTACATCCGTCAGTCAGCATGGCTGCATTGCGTGCAGCTGAATCAACAACGCTTTTTTT
Source organism: uncultured Lachnospiraceae bacterium (assembly GCA_902803215.1). Taxonomy (GTDB): domain Bacteria; phylum Bacillota; class Clostridia; order Lachnospirales; family Lachnospiraceae; genus Blautia_A. The sequence continues at coordinate 493 of CADCPK010000471.1, read as the reverse complement.
CTTTGTAACTTTGCGCTTTGTTTTCTTCTTCTGTTCTGCCATGTAATGACAACCTCCTCTTGTTATTGATGATACCCACACGATCATTATAACACAATTCGCTGAACTACGCCATACTAAATATACAAAATGTTGACAAAAAATTTCCGCCCCCACAAAGGGTTGCGGATGATTGGTGTTAGATCAAACTTCGGAACTCAGGAGTAGAAGATAGCACTACCGACGAAAGGCGTAAAATCAAAATTAAACTTGAAAAATACGCCCTTATATGATAAGATAGATGCACATGAGGTGATGCTGGATGATAGAAAGGATCATATCAGAAAAAATAAGAATCAGTACAATGCAGGTACCTGTTGTAACGGTTCTGGGCCCGAGACAGGCCGGTAAAACAACGCTGGTCAGAGATTTGTTCCCGAAGTATACATATGTGAATTTGGAGGATCGGGTTACAAGGGAACTGGCAGAGAATGATTATATCGGGTTTTTCAGT
>CADCPK010000470.1 GCA_902803215.1 uncultured Lachnospiraceae bacterium | reverse complement strand
TATAGATCGATTGAAGAAGCACACTGGCTGTTTGCGAATGGGATTGATAGAAAAGATGGAAGCATCTGTACTACAAGAAGAGACTGGGGACGGAATCATGGACGACATCTGGGGGCAATGCTCCAAAACTTTAAGAGTACATACATCAAGCCCATAAGGATGTTTATCTCGGAAAGCGTTCCCGATGAATTCTTGGAAGAGTTTATAGAAAAATGTGATGACGCTTTCTATTATGAAAGCGAAAATATACATAAAGGGATCCAAGTGTTTATACTTGGCGGAAAAGAGCGTTTGGAAGGATATGATGCCGGATTTATCGAGCGTGTAGACTTATCAGATCCGGAAATACTTGATTGTATAAAAAACGGTGTTACGAATACCCACTATGACGAAGAAGAATTATCACTGCCAGGCATATCGCAAGAGAACGCATTAGGCAAGGATCTGAGGAACCGGCTAAAGAACTTTAGCGAGATTCTATATGATGGTGTCGAAAAAGAAGATCCTATGGGGACACAGTATGAGTATTACCGCGGGGAGCGGGTAATCTATTGGAACGAATTAAACAACGGTATAGACATCAAGAGGACAGAATACGAAAATCGGATAAAAGGCCAGATATTAGATATATTAGGCAAACAGCCATATAGTTTTTACGAAATATACTATAAACCAGGCTTTGGCGGGACAACTCTTATGAGACGCATCGCGTGGGATTTTCACGCATTTTACCCTACATTGATATTGTTCAGATATGAGAAGGAAGATGAGAATATATTAATGCAGCTGGCACGTAAGCTGACAAAACCGCTTCTTGTTCTGATAGACAGTAATTATATGAACAAAGAGGAAGTGGAAGCAGTTGTCAGCGACCTAAGAGTTTGGAATGAAAGCCATTTGGTCATTTATATTAATAGGATCAGAAGCAACAGCGTTTCCAAAAGTGCGTCAACCTTGTTTTCCATTCCTGAACTGAGTGAACGGACAGGGGAAGTAAAACGCCTTATCGAGGTCCTCAAGCCATATATAACAAAAAGGGTCTGTTTGGATAGGCTTTCAAAACTTGAACGGCAGCCGGATTTAATAGAGGAAAGATCTCCGTTCTTTTTTGCGTTGACAGCTTATGACGAAGACTTTGTCGGCATCAAGCCATACATCTCAAATTTCATGAAGGCGCTGACAGATGATTTTAGAAAATTCCTCGTATATCTGGCGATAGCCGATTATATTAATAAACCTATTGACCTAGAGTATTTTGGAAACGTGCTTCATGATGATAATCCTGAGGCGGTTATGCGGGATAACACCGCATTTAGCTCCCTTGTTAAATTTGACCATACTTTTGACCGACAGACATTCTGTAGATTGAAATTCCCTGCTGTTGGCGCTGAGATTTTAAGACAAGCAACAAACGGATTTTCAGAGGACAATAGCAACGAAATAAAGTTTATCAACCTCACGGATTATATTATCGAGTTTATTTCAACATCTAATATTACTGAGGAGATACCCAATAGGAACATCGTTGATTTCTTGGTCGAATTGTGCATCACAAGGCACGAAGATTTGGATTCGAGCAAACCCCAGTTCTCAGAGATGATTACACGAATAGGGACAGGCAAAGGCGCAAGCTATGTATTTGGGAACAAGTGGTCGCATGAAGGAGAAGCTGCTGTAGAGAGGATATTCCGAGCGTTAGTGAAGACATATAAAAATGATTCACATTTCAAAGCGCACCTGGCCCGATTTAAAAGCTACGTCCAGGGAGATTATAATAACGCCTTAAAGCTGATCGACGAGGCAATAGGGATTGGACGGGAAAACGGTAAAGTTGACTCCCGCCTGATACATATGAAAGCTATGGTATATGCTGCAAAGATAACCGGAAGGTATATACCCGCTATTAGAGATGCAAATTATGCAAACAATATAGACTTAGTTAATGAGTTGCTTCAGGATCTCCGTCTTGATCTGCATGAAGCAGAAAAGCTGTTTGAGGAAGTCAGGAAAACACAAAAAGGTGTTGCCGGACACACATCGGATATCAGTCTGTGTATAAACGTCATAGATTTGGGCAGAACACTGGAAGGAAAAGACACTGCCCTGTTTCTTGCTGAGCACTGCAATGACTGGTATATGGACTTGGCTGACAGGGCAAATGTTCTTTATGATGAGTGTTTGGAGTATAAAGAGGAACTGGATCCGGTTCTGGATAAGTATGAAATCGAGAAGATCAATGAGATAGGAGACGGGATCAGCACGATAAGAAATGGGATAGATAAAACGATTGAGCTGTATCAATCCCACCTTACAAGTGCGTCAGATCGCAACAGACTAAAGATCAGAAGACAATTGGCAAAAGCATATGAGGAGAGAAACGGTAAAAAAGACTGGACGGCTATCGCGGAATTAATGAGGGAGAATATCACAGAAGAACCTGAGAATGAAAGTAATATCAGAATCTGGTTCAAAGCGATATTACACCAAAAATCAGAAGACCCGAGTGAGACACTGAGACAAGCAATACAAGCTCTGAACCAATGGATAAGCAATGACGATAAAAATCTTGAGGCACATTTTTACAGATATATCCTGACGTTTATAGAGGCAATCGAAGGAATAACTGGAGCTGAAGGCAGGCTGCAGAACTACCAGTCACGCATGAGGGAACTTGCAAAAGACCGTCCAAACAAAACAACAATAAGATATTGGCTTGGCGAAAAAGGAAGAGGAATCGAACACTTGATTCATAAGAATTCTTTCCCGTTATCGGAGCCGATAAAAGCGAGGAAACTGTTGAAAAGGAACCTCGGTGTCATAAGCAGGTATTCGAGTGATAAGCATGCGTATATTGAAGCTTATAAAACAGACATTTTCTTTAACCCAAGCCAGACAGAGGGGAGGATCAGTGAGATAAACAAGCACCAACAAGTTGTGTTTGGTGTGGGCTTTAGCCTGGATGGGCCTCGTGCATATAATAATTCCATCGAACTTTACACAGGGGATCAACCGCGTCCTGATATAGAAGAAAAGCCATTAAGGAAAGGTGAACTTGTTTCGTGCCAGGTCTTGAGCACAAAAAAACCGAATTATATTGATGTAAAGATCATGAAATATAACGAACGGGGATCGATTCATGTTTCCGAATTGGTAGAGCCTTATAGTTCAAAGAACAGACCCAAAGTAAATGGACCGTTTATTGATGCTTGGACTATTAGAAAGATCTCAATCAATGTCAGCGGAGGGGGGAATGAGTTGGTGTGGGAGCTCACAATGAAAGCTCCCCAGGAAGGATTGCGTTATGGACTTGGAGATGTGCTTAGCAAAATTGACCTTAGATCCATACCTGAAACTGAGCCTAGCGAAACAGTATCCACACAAGAGGAAAAAACAGTTGAAGCAGAATTCGCAGTGGAAGAGCCTTCAAAACAGACACCACAATTATCACCAAGCCAAAACAACCTTAAGCAATCGGATGCTGGAAAAACTGATACTGAAGCGCCAAAAGAGGTCAAGGCTGAAGAACCTTTGAATCTGGTAACACAACCAGCAACAGACCAAAACACTTCCGAAAATAAGGCCGCTGAAGTGACAGACGTACCAGTTCAAAAAGAGAAAGCAGAAGAACCTAAGATGGGGATACCTTATCCCATGACCAGTATTACCTATGAAAAAACTAAGAAAACGCTCAGAGGAGTGGTAATCGTTGGCGGCATAGAGTATTCAGTTATAATTCCTAGTTTTACAAAAAAGATGTATGACGGGATTAAGGGAAAAAAGACGGTCAGAGTTAAGCTGGTTCAAGTTGGGGAGAACAAAATCATTGCCAGATTGGGATAAAAAGCACATAGCTTTGACCAATAATGCTTATAAAAGAAAATATCAAGGTATGAACCGTGAGACGGAGTACGAAGGGTTTATATGGGGAGGCGTGTAAATGAATCATGTCGGCAGTCCAGAGTGGTTTAATGAAAGATCTCACACGAAAGAGATGGATGAGCTGAATACATTTATAGAAAACAGAAGAGAGCTTTTTATAGACCGCTTTTCCCCTGAAAAACTTTTAGCGATGAATGGGCATGAGTTATTGCAAAGGGTTTTCAGTGATGATCCGGATTCTATGATGCGCTGGCTTATGTTTGACAAAGATTGTCGTTGGTTTGGTGCGGCCGGACAGTATAAGTACCTTGGAATCATTTACCAGGATGGAAGTAACTGGAAGTATAAAGAAGGAGCCAGGCCGGAGCTGTTGAGGCCCGAAGAGGCGGCAAAGAAAGCGGAGACTGTTCGCAATCAGCTTGTGAGTTGCGTAAACGAAATAGAGGACGCAGGAGTGATTTCGACAGTCCTTGATTATCGGGTGTTGCAGAGCCGGATAGAAAAGGTGTTTTTTTATAAATTTCCGTGGGCTTTGAAATACTATCAGATGTTTTATCCACAGTATTTCCCGGGAATGTACGCTGACAAAACAATTGAACGCTGTCTGCAAATCCTTGGACTTCCGAATCACGGAAAGGCTAACCGACTGATGAATGCCGGGGAGATAGCACTATTTATTAGGAAGTGCGATGTAAACAACATTGTTTTTAACAGAATTTACAGCAATAAGTGGGGGTGGGAGGAAGACTACCCCCCTTGTCCTAATGCCGC
>CADCPK010000469.1 GCA_902803215.1 uncultured Lachnospiraceae bacterium | reverse complement strand
CCAGCCGCTGACCATCCGGGAGAAGGACCGCATCTACGACAGCCTGTACCTGACCGAGCACCAGCAGAACGCGGGCCCCTATGCCCGCTTGAAGGCGGCCATGGACTACTGGTGCGCGCTGTGGTTCTGGCCCATCGACCAGGCCGAGGAGCTCCCCACGCGGCAGGAGTTCCTGTTCGACATGTATGCCCTGCTGGGCGTGGACATCGTCAACGCCTCCGCGAAGAAGAGGCAGTCCATCGGGCAGATCGGCATGTTCGACGATGAATTCTATGACAACATGTACAGCCTCTTCGACACCTATGGCGAGGTGAACCTCGACCAGCTGCGCAGCCTGTTCCCGCGCATGCGCATCGCCGATGAGGTGGCGAAGCAGCAGCACTTCTTCCACTGGGAGTTGGAGTTTGCGGACGTGTTCGCGGAGCGGGGCGGCTTTAACCTGGTGATCGGGAATCCGCCGTGGATTAAACTGGAGTGGAATGAAACAAATGTTCTTGGTGATCATGATCCGCTTATTTATGTAAAAAAAGCCAAAGCGTCGGAGATAAAGCCTGAACAGCGCAATAGAATTCTTTCAAACGCTCTTAATCTCAAAGAGTATTATACTGAATATGAGACTATTATAGGACAACTGTCTTTTTTCAATGCGATTAGCAATTATCCTTTACTCAAAGGGCAACAAGCTAATCTGTTTAAGTGCTTCTTTCCTCAAGCGTGGGCATACAGTTGTCCCGCAAGTGTTTCTGCTTTCATCCATCCCAAGAGTGTATTTGATGATCCTTCAGGTGGATTATTGAGGCAGAGTATCTATCAATTACTAAGGTATCACTTCCATTTCATCAACAAGGAGCAGATTTTTACTGACGTAAGCACCTCTCGTGAATTCGGGATAAGTGTGTTTACTAATCAAAAGAAATATGGGTTTGACCTAATTGGAAATCTTGTATCCGTTGATACAATCGATGCTTGCTACGATGAAAACGCTAGTTCTCCTATTCCTAACATGTTTGATGATAAGGGAAAGTGGAACCATTCTGGTCATCCTGACCGTATTGTGAGAGTAACGGAAAAAGAGCTTAAAACTATGGCAAGCATTTATGATGAAAAAAGCTGGGCAGGAACGCAGCTGTTAATCCTTCATCTAAATGTATTGATGACTACACTGCAATTATTTGCGAAGCAAGAAAAGAACCTGGATTCAATGGGAGATGACTTATTTACAACAGTTTACTGGGAAGAAACAAGCGCTGCAAGAAATGGATTAATAGAGAAAGACGTTCACTTTCCGGAAGGCCCAAATGACCTTATCTATTCTGGTGCAAATATAGGTCTTGCAAATCCACTTTTTAAGTTGGCAAGGTCTGGCTGTGAGTCCAGATATGACTTCGATCCAGTAGACCTCCTTTCAATTAATGAGGGATACCTGCAAAGATGTAAGTATAGACCTACTCATGCTACTTCTGGTTCTGGAGATAGCCACAAAACAGGATGGGGCACGAACTATATTGATGAGTATATGGGTGGATCACCATGACGAGGCATATGACTGGGCGAGAAAGAAGCGCTGCATTGTCAATCATCTGACGGGCAGCATACAGGTTTATGAAGCGTCTGCGGTTGATACTCCACAACCGGCAGCTCCCGCTGCCACACCCATGTTTGTAGCTATCAACGATGTGCAACTTCAAAGGCTGGGCGTACCGGAAGAGCTTTATCCACTGGTGCGAAGCATTGTCACCGAGGAAGACTTTTACGGCGTCCAGAAAAAGCTGCCGAGGGACGCATTTGAAGCGCTCGAATATGTTCATGACGGATTTGATGTGGATGAAGTGGTGGAAACGCTCTATGGCAAGAGCACGCCAGGCGGTGAGACTACCATCGAAGCCGCTCTGACCAATCCGATCACTCAGATGCAGTTTACTGTCGTTGAAGGCGAAGAGGAACTTAAGGCCATGATGAACGCGCCTCTGGAAAAGTGGCGTGTATTCCTCCATCCATCGCAGCGCCGATTGGTGACTAAGCCTTTTACCGGCCCTGCGCGTGTGCTGGGCGGGGCAGGCACTGGTAAAACGGTCGTTGCCATGCATCGCGCCAGGTATCTCTCGCAGCATTGTACTGGTAATGATCGCATACTGTTCACGACTTTTACAGCTAACCTTGCTCAGGACATCAAGGACAACTTGCGCAAGATCTGTACGACCGAGGAAATGCGCAGAATTGAAGTCATTCATCTGGATGCCTGGGTTACGCGTTTCCTGAAACAGAACGATTATGAGTATCGCATAGAATACGACAGCGAAGTGCTGGCAAAGATGTGTGACGAAGCGGCGCGAATATCCGGAGAAAATGTGGACGACTATCCGAAGGGATTCTTCGAAGAAGAATGGCGCACTGTCGTTCAGGCACAGGGCATCCGCACAATGGCAGAATACGCAAAAGCTTCGCGTGCAGGGCGTGGTATCCGTCTGGATCGAAAAGGGAGGATCTCTGTCTGGAAGGTATTTGAAGAGTACCGCACGCTGATGAATGTCAACAGGATCAGGGATTCGGTTACAGCCATGAATGAGTGCGGCATGATACTTGAAGCACAACCGGAATTCCATCCCTATGTTTCGATAATTGTTGACGAGGGCCAGGATTTTGGCATGGCGGCATTCAGGCTTCTTAGGACGCTGGCCGGAGAAGAGCATACCAACGACCTGTTCATTGTCGGTGATGCGCACCAAAGGATATACAAAAACAAGGTCACGCTTTCCAAATGCAAGATCAATATTCGGGGCCGTGCCAGTCAGCTGCGCATCAATTACAGGACGACCGAGGAAATCCGCGACTGGGCGATGTGCATGTTGAAGGGCATCGTGTTTGATGATCTAGACGGCGGCGTTGACAGTGGCAAAGGATATCGTTCCTTGAGCCACGGAGAAGTGCCCAAGGTCGAATTGTATAGCAGTGCTGATGAGGAATGCACAGCAATTATCAAAAGCATTCAAGAGCAGATTGCATCTGGCATTGATCCTATGGAGATTTGTATTGTCGCCAGGACGGCAAAGATGCTTGATATCTATAAGGACGCGCTTGATAAATCGGGTATCGGTAGATATGAGATAAAGCGCGACAAAATCGATGATCGCCATATGACAGGCGTGCGGCTGGCAACCATGCATCGCGTCAAAGGCCTCGAGTTT
>CADCPK010000468.1 GCA_902803215.1 uncultured Lachnospiraceae bacterium | reverse complement strand
CTATTCAGAATTTGCACGTAAGTATCTGGCGGATACGGGTCTTCCCAAAGAACGGACATACATGACTGGATCTCCGATGGCTGAAGTGCTGCGGATGAATCTGGAGAAAATCGAAGCTTCCAATGTCCTCGAGAGGCTGGGATTGGAACCTAACAAGTACATCCTTCTTTCGGCCCACCGTGAGGAGAACATCGACACTGAGAAGAACTTTTTTTCTCTTTTCACTGCTGTCAATGCTCTTGCGGAAAAGTATGATATACCGATCCTCTACTCCTGTCATCCGAGGAGCAGGAAGAGGCTGGAGACGTCAGGCTTCAAACTGGATTTGCGTGTGAGGGTAAATGAGCCGCTGGGTTTCAATGACTATAACAAGCTGCAGATGAATGCATTTGCAGTTGTTTCTGATTCGGGCACGCTGCCGGAGGAAAGCAGTTTTTATCTTTCAATCGGCCACCCGATTGCTGCCGTTTGCATCAGAACAAGCACGGAGCGTCCTGAAGCATTGGAAGCAGGAGACTTTATCCTTGCCGGAATCACTGTAAATGAGCTGCTGGGAGCCACTTCGATGGCGGTCGAGATGAAGCAGAAGGGCGTTCTCGGAAAGCCCTGCCCTGATTATGTGGATGAGACCGTTTCTATGAAGGTGGTTCGTATCATCCAGGGGTACGTAGGCGTAATCAATAAAATGGTGTGGCGGAAATTCTGACCGGGAGAAGATTGATGAAGATATTAGTTACCGGCGCGGCTGGTTTTGTAGGGCGTAATCTTGTAGAAAATCTGAAGAACATCCGGGATGGAAAGAACAGGATGAGACCTCACCTGTCTGTCGAAGCCATATACGAATACGAACGGAATAACACACCGGAGGATCTTGACAGGTACTGCACCGACTGCGACTTCGTCTTCAACCTCGCCGGTGTGAACAGACCGCAGGATCCCAAAGAGTTCAGGGAAGGCAACTTCGGATTTGCTTCCACGCTTTTGGATACTCTGAAGAAGTATGGGAATAAGTGCCCTGTGATGCTGAGCTCCTCACTACAGGCAACGCTGGCCGGAAGATTCGGAACGAGTGAGTATGGGCTGAGCAAGAGAGAAGGTGAAGAACTGTTCTTCAGTTATGCCGCCGAGACCGGTGCAGTCGTGTACATCTACCGCTTCCCGAACATTGTGGGCAAGTGGGTGCGCCCGAATTATAATTCTGCCGTGAGCACCTTTTGCAACAATATCGCTAATGACCTGCCCATTACGGTCAATGACCCGTCTGTTGAACTTGAAATGCTCTTCATCGATGACCTGATCGATGAGATGTATGACGCGATGGAGGGAAGGCCGCATAGAGCGGAGTATCCTAAGACAGATGAGGTCGTGGATGAAATTAAGTATGACGGTTTAACGCCGAGGCCTGCAGAAGACGGTCGCTATTGCTATGCTCCCGTTACTTACAAGGCGACGCTGGGACAGATAGTCAAGCTTCTCCACACATTCCATGATCAACCGCAGAACCTGATCATGCCCGCCATACCGGATGGTTCATTTGAGAAGAAGCTGTACAGTATGTATTTGAGCTATCTCCCCAAGGAGAAGGTGGCATTTGATCTCAAAATGAACTGTGATAATCGTGGTTCCTTCACTGAACTGCTGAAAACTACTGATCATGGTCAGTTCTCCGTGAATATCTCCAAACCTGGCATCACAAAAGGACAGCATTGGCACAACACCAAGTGGGAGATCTTTATTGTGGTCGCCGGTCATGGCCTGATCCGGGAGATGAAGATCGGAACTGATGAAGTAATTGAATTTGAGGTGAGTGGAGATAAGATCCAGGCTGTCCATATGCTTCCGGGATACACCCACAACATCATCAATCTGTCGGAAACTGAAAACCTTGTAACGCTGATGTGGGCAAACGAGATCTTTGATTCGAACAAGCCTGACACTTTCTTTGAGCCGGTCTAATCGGGCCCTTATCGTCGAAGAGCGCGGGAATTCGGTCTGTACAATGTAATGGGCATGGGCAGGCGGAACATTTCCAAAATGTACTGTGGGAGAGCGTGATCGCGACAGCCATCGCGCTCATTGACGGGCTGGTACTGGCGTGGCGTTTTATTGGATTGTGTATCGCATAAACTCCGGCGTGTATTACCGAATCATAAGCGGAAAAGAAAGTGCCATTCGTTAATGGTGGAGGAAGTTTAGAATCCTTTTTAACTCAGTGTAAGAGCTGTCGCATTATGAGAGTAAGTGCGGCAGTTTTTTACATTTAGAGAAGTTTGTCGAATTTTTTATTTGCGACAGGTGTTTACAGAAGGGTATTCCGTGTCAATTTGGCAGCAGAGCGAAAACATATTAATATTGGATGTATTTACGCGCGTTCCGCTGAAATTGGGACAGGGCTTCCGGTAAGGGAAAAAATACTGTTGTATGAAGGGTAATAATGAAATATAATCCCGTCTTTGACAGTTGATTAAGAGCCAAAAGCCCACAAATCGCGTGTTTACGCCATTTGTGGGCTTCTTTCTTTTGTT
>CADCPK010000467.1 GCA_902803215.1 uncultured Lachnospiraceae bacterium | reverse complement strand
GATATGGGAGAAGCGTTGTATCGACTTCCTGACCGGCAGTACGATCAGCCACAGCAGATTCAAAAAAATCTGCCGCGAGATGGTCCGCGATTTTGACAATATCCCGATCAGCGATGAACGTAAACCGCGTGTCGGAATCGTTGGAGAGATCCTGGTCAAATTCCTGCCCGCCGCAAACAATCATCTGGCAGATCTTCTGGAGGCCGAAGGCGCTGAGGCTGTAGTGCCCGATTTGATCGATTTTATGAATTACAGCTTCTATAATCAGAATTTCAAGGTAGAGAATCTTGGATTTAAGAAGAAAATGGCGACCATCGCAAATATCGGTATAAAGACCATCGAGTGGCTGCGCGGACCTGCAAATGAGGCCCTCGCCGCGAGCCGTCATTTCAAGCCTACCGAGGATATTCGTGATCTGGCTAAAATGGCTTCGCCTATCGTTTCTACCGGAAATATGACCGGTGAAGGATGGTTCCTGACCGGCGAGATGATGGAGCTGATCCATGCAGGGGTGCCGAATATCGTGTGTATTCAGCCGTTTGCATGTCTGCCGAATCATATCGTTGGCAAAGGGGTCATTAAGGAGATTCGCCGGACACATCCGGAAGCGAATATCGTCGCTATCGATTATGATCCGGGGGCGAGTGAGGTGAATCAGCTGAACAGGATTAAGTTAATGTTGTCTACGGCGCAAAAGAATCTAAACAAATTTTCATAAATCAAAAAAATCCGGCCATTTGGCCGGATTTTTTATGTGTATTTTTATCTTCTGAAGCGGGACGCTATCTTTACCAGGTAGCTGCCGCCGGGGATCAGACGCAGTTCGTTGTCGGAGGGTTTGCTGATCAGGATGTACACGGCGAAGTATATGATTACTGCCAGAAGTACGGAGATTCCCAGGCTGATCACGTTGGAGTGGACGAGCATATGTACGCCGTAGTACACGCCGCCGGCCACGGCGGCCATTGGAATCGAAGCAGCCAGGGGGATGATGTAGGCTTTCATCCAGGGGTTGCGATAGCCCAGATATTTTCGCACGGACAGTTCGTTAAGCACGCACATCACGATCGCGTAGACGATCATGGCGATCACAATGCTGTAAATTCCAAGATTGGTAAAATTCAGCAGCAGCACCATTGCGACCATGTCTGCTGCCAGAGAGATCGCCGCGTGGATCATCGGAAGGTTTGGCTTGCCGATTGCCTGAAGGACGCCGTTTGTGATGTTGGAGTTGCCGTTCAGAATGACCGTCACGGCGCCAAGGATCAGCAGATTTCCCGCAACACCGTTGCTGCCGCGGAAGATCAGCCTTGTCACGGGCTGAGAAAGAACCGCCAGGCCGATCGCCGAGGGAATGGAGATTATCATACTGATCCAGGTGGCCCTGTCGATCTTGGTGCAGGCCAGGTCGATATCTCCCTTCGCATAATGCGCCGAAACTTCGGGGAGCATCGATGTGGGTGCTGTCGACGCGAGCGTAAGCGGGATATTGATGAGCGTACCGAAATAACCGAACTCGGCATACATGGTCTGCAGCAGGTCCTGATCCATCCCTTTTCTGCCCAGAATGTCTGTATACATGTAGCTGTTGATATAACTGTTTACATTGTAGATAAATGCGCTGAAGATGATCGGCATGACGATCAGGATGATGGTTTTGATCACCTGCAGCGCAGGCTCATCCTTCGAGACACGGTCTCTCTCTATTCTTCTGCGGATCAGCTTACGGTTCAGGAAGTAGACCAGCAGCATGAACAGCAGAGCGGAAAGAACTCCGGCACCTGTACCCATCGTTGCACCGGCAGCTGCCCATCTCTGCACGACCGACTCGGTCGCTCCCTCATGGATCCTGATCATCGTCGAAGACATCACCAGTGCGAACACCGCAACGAAGATCTGCTCAATGATCTGCGAGAGTGACGTCGGCATCATATTCCGATATGCCTGAAAGTAGCCCCTGAAGACGCCCAGAATACCGGAAAGAAAGATCGTCGGTGCAAGCATCTGCAGCGCAAGGCGCGCTCCCGCCATCTTTTCCGGTACCATGATAGAAGCGCCGAACACGCAGAACAGAGCGACGGCACCTCCGGCCACCACCGCATAAAGCAGCGAACAGTGAAACACCTTCTGCGCATCCCGGTACCGTTTAAATGCGATCTTTTCGGCCATGATCTTTGACACAGCCTGCGGTATGCTGAAGGATGCGATCATCAGCAGGATAAAATACGCGTTCTGTGCGTACTGAAACATAGCAAAGCTTTGACTTCCCAGCGTGGCTGACAGGGGACTTTTGTAAAGCATCCCTATGATCTTGGAGATCAGCGCCGCGATCATCAGGAAAGATGCATTTTTCATCAAAGTATTGTCATTTTTCTCTGCCATTACTATTTGCTCCCTCATGTTTTGCAGATCCCAAAACCATCAGAAATAACAGTTATCTCCCACCCGGCTTCGGGTCCTTGTACTTTATATATTTTCTATCTGCCAGTCGACAGGCGTAAGCCCATGGTCTGCCAGAAATCTGTTAGCCTGACTGAAATGATGACACCCGAAGAATCCTCTATGTGCGGAAAGCGGACTCGGATGAGGCGCTTCGAGCACCAGATGCGCGGGATTATTCAGCATCGCATGCTTGCTCTGTGCCGGCCTGCCCCACAGCATAAAAACGATCGGCCTGTCCTGCTCATTCAAAACGCGGATAGCCGCATCGGTAAACTTCTCCCAGCCGATGCCCCGATGGGACAAAGCCTGATGAGCGCGCACGGTAAGCACCGTGTTGAGCAGCAGCACTCCCTGCTCGGCCCACTTTACCAGATATCCGTTATTGGGAATGTAACAGCCGCAGTCATCATGAAGCTCCTGATAAATATTGACCAGAGACGGCGGAATGTCAACTCCTTTTTTTACAGAAAAGCAAAGTCCGTGGGCCTGCCCGTCATTATGATAGGGATCCTGCCCCAGAATAACGACTTTCACCTCCGACAGCGGCGTCAGGTGAAAAGCGTTGAAAATATCATTTGAAGGAGGAAACACTTTATATGTGCGATACTCCTCCACTATTTTT
>CADCPK010000466.1 GCA_902803215.1 uncultured Lachnospiraceae bacterium | reverse complement strand
TATCCCAGTGACTTAGCTTTTCTATATCCTCCAGATACAGCTTTATATGCCGTTTTGGCATTTGGATATTTTGACAGGATTACAACCCTCCCGTCTCGATGGGTATCCGGTGAATATCTGTAATTATCAGCTGAAACCTGCTCGAACGCTTCCTTGATGTTATGAGCCACTTTGTTCGTTGAGGTTGAAGTCATTCCCTTCACCTCTGTATGTACTCCACCAACAGATAGGTCAGCCCTCTTTTGTCCAGGCTTTTCCTGTAAAAATGCAACATATTCGCCCTTTTTAATGTAATACTCACCGACCGTAATCGCATTCCTGTCTTTGACTTTTTGACCGCCAGTATCATAGTATACTGTCCCCTTGCTGCGTCCGCTGCTGCCACCGTATCCGCCCATTAAGCACACCTCCTTTTATTCCATATCTGACTGTAACTGGAGATGTGAATTATTTGGACATCCGGATATTTTGTATCCAGCCATGCAGGGCTTTTTCCACAAACTACAATTGCAAATGGGTGGATCGTAAAGACCAGCGCTTCTACACCGCCCGCAAAAAGTCTCCGTGCCTCAGGATCACTCAACGTCCCGTTTGTGGTAATCGCAACCGTAGAATTTTGGGGCAATCCATCGAAACACCATTTCCATGTGCTCTCAGGTCCAAAGCCAGCAGTCGGAATCATAGGAACACCTGCTTGCTGGATGGCATAAGCAAGAACACGGTTCCGATAGCAGTTCCAGATTAATGCATCATCCGAATAGTCCCTGTATAAGCTGAAATCGGTTGATATAAACCCTCTGGTTCTTTTAATCAGAGGCAAGTAACGGTACAGATTTGACCACAGCCGCGCAAACTGATAGTCATCACAGAAGCAGTGATACCAACATTTCCCAGGATTCTCTGCGGAAAGAAGGTAGTTAAAGCCGGCAACTGATCCATCCGGTATTAGTTTCTCATCCTGTAATTGCGGAAACCCGTATTTGCCCACTCTCTCGGCACCAGCAGCATATATGTCCCCGAGGAGATCATACTGAAAGTAATCCAGATTTCGGCGCCTGAATTTTGTTTTCATATATCAACACCTTTCACTGACCAAGAAATGGGGCGATGGATTGGTCAGATTTCATAAATATTTCACCCCATCCCATGGAAAAGTGTGATATACTTCTCTTGCGACAGAGTTTGATGTAAATCACACTCGCCATGGGAGCACATTTTGCTATTGCCGTAGCATCATGTGCTTTCTTTATAGGAAATCGAACAGGGTCATCTGTGCATGTTCCTCTTCGAATTTCTTTTTGGTTATGTAGAAACCGGTCTTCTCCAGACGATATCGGATGGCTTCTTTGGACATGTTATAGATTCTTCCTAGGGCTTCAGGAATCGTATGGTAAGATAACTCCCATGATTCCGGATCCGCATCAACAACCATCTGCCGTCCTTTGACTCCATAACGATCAAACAGTTCCGGCACTGATATTTCCAGACTTTTTCTGGGCAGTGCCATCGTAACCGCAAACGTAGTTGCCTGCCACTCTCTCCAGGACTCTTCAAGAGAAGAATATGGTTTTTCAAACCTTTCAATCTCACCTCTGCTACAGCAAATATTACCAAAACCAACTCCATCCAGGGTCATCTGGTACTGATCCATCTGTAGGATCGGGCAATGCATCCAGATATGCCCGCCTTCATGAAGGCCTGTAATATTCTCCTGAATAACACGATTACCTTCTACAAGAGAAAGATCCAGTACAACTGTATTCGGCCCGTATTCCCTATAACTTTTGCATATATTCTCTTTGTCAAAGACAGCGAGTTTCTGGCCAGAGAACAGAGCACACCCGAGAATGTCTCCTTCATTACTAGAAGTATAAATATGCTGGTAGTCCAGTTCCACTCCCAGGTATCCTTCAAGGAAGTCATCATATTCGATCGCCATGGGCTCTGTCAGGAGTTTAGGGTTATAATCCTGCAAAAGCATCTCTGTTAGCTCTTCTATCTGCTGATAAGACAGATATATTCCACCCATTTTCGTACGATGAAATCTGCTGTAATCAAACGGAATCACTGTTCTTCCTCCATTCTGCGAATCAGTTCTTTCCAGAGTTCGACATTTCCCTTCCCCTGATTAACCATACGAAGAGCCTTCCTCGCATAATCTCCTTCTTGCGTATACATGATCGTATCCGCAATGTCCTGGGAGACGGATTCACTATCACGTGCAGCCAAATCATACATCTCTGAGCGCTCCTCGTCAGATAGCTCAAGCAATTTACAGAACAATTCGATCTTGTCTGCTGGAAATGGTTTCTTGCGATTATTTTCTACATCGCTAAGATAAGTAAGATTTACTCCTAAACTCTCAGCCATCTTCTTTAAAGTAAGTCTCGGCTGATGTGTCAATCTTTTTTCTTTAATGAAACCACCAAACGACAGCGTTTTTTTGTCCATTCCTTACCTCCTATACTCTGACTACTCTTTTATGGTGTAAATATAGTACAAAATAGCAGCTATGTCAAGTATTCCACGCTCAATAGGTCGAATGAGCACTCACTACTTAACATTTGATAATAAAATCCTTATCCCATCCGGATGAGATAGGATG
>CADCPK010000465.1 GCA_902803215.1 uncultured Lachnospiraceae bacterium | reverse complement strand
TCAATTAGGATCTTCCATAATTTTTTATAACTGACTTCCATCTTGTCACCTCCAGTATTCTGAATGCGGCATATCAAACAACAATACGGAGGTAGTATAACATATTCTTTGTAAAACCACAAGGTTATTCTTCATATTCACAAGAATTCTCTTCCCTAAACATTGAAAAATCTCCGGCATCGTGATATACTTTTTAACGTTATGAACACTTCTGCGAAGGGAGGAACGCTCCGTGGGCAATTATAGAGACGAAATTGAACGGTTTATTTATGAGATTTGCTACCAGCCCATGTGGACTGCTATTTCTGAATATGTATCCCAGCACCTCGCACTTCTGGACTTAACGTATTCTCGCGTCAAATATCCGGACTCTGCTTATGTGGAGGACATGCTGCTGGAGTTTGCCAAAAATATAAAAATCAACGAAGACACGCTTTCTTTTGACGCCGTGGTCAGCTGTACAATGAATCTGACAGAAGACAGCTACCGTGGTTTTGCTTCCTGTGATGTAAGCCAATGGTTTCTTGTTTCCTGTGAGGCAGTTATAAAGGATCGGTTGGAATCCCTGATTATCACAAATGTCCAGCAGTATACTCCCGGCTTGAAGAGTTTTAGCTCCGGTCAATCCGTATCCAAAAACATCGTCCCCATTCTGTACAAAAAAGATCTGGAAGCAGAGGCTACAGCTTTTCTGGAAAAATACTGCCCCGAGGCCTTGGAGACTCCTATGGCCGTACCCATTGCGGAGATTGCAGAGTCAATGGGCCTTGATGTTGTTGAAGGACATCGTATTACGGATGATTTCAGTATCTTCGGCGAGATCTACTTCTCCCCCGGAAAGGCTGAAGTCTATGATCTGTTTCAGTGCACTATGCAGGAGATTGAAGTCCGCAGAGGAACAATCCTGATCGACGCCTATACCTATTGGGAACGAAATCTGGGATGCGTAAAGAATACTATCGCCCACGAGGTCTACCATTGGTATAAGCACCGGATGTACGCTGCCATCCGGTATATCCTTTATGGTAAGGATTACGTCGCCTGCCGCTGTCCCTCCAATATGGCCTATCCCGGAAAAGATGATGAATGGACAGATGAGCAGCGGATGGAATGGCAAGCCAACAGTGTGGCCCCCAGAATCCTGATGCCGATTAAGACTTTCCAGATGAAAGTTGAAGAACTGTATGAAAAATATGATTACAGGAAATCTCCGATCAAGTTAGTTGTCCTGACAACAGTAGCGGACGAGCTTGCCAAATTCTACGGTGTTTCCCGTCAATCAGCATTGATCCGAATGATGGAAACTGGATATAAAGAAGCGGCCACCATATATCAATATGATGAAGAAGCCCCATACCACGGTTACGTCAGCCAGAGCGACGCTTTCTATGAATACTGTTCAAATCCAGAATTTCGAGAGCTGATTGATTCCGGGCTGTTTCGGTATGTAGACGGCTATTTTGTGATAAACGATGAGAAGTACATCTCCGTCGATGAAGACGGCAAGTACTCCCTTACTGACACTGCATGGGCCAACCTGAGCGAATGCACGCTGCAGTTCACATGGCAGACAGTCCGGCCCTCTCCTGCACAACAACGTTTCCCGTTTGAGATCTTCCACCGTGATAATGCTGATCGTAAGGTTTCCAAATACGATAAGACTCAAAACACCTCTGTCATTAAGATGTCGGAGGAACTGCGGCAGAAGCGGGAAGAATTCGAACGGCAAAATGCCGCAAGAAAGATCACCGGCATTAACAAGACCTGCTGGGAGCTAATCTTTGAAATCCTTGAGTCTCGCGGTATGAGTAAAGTTCATTTCTGCAACCTGACCGGGCTGGGGGAAGAGGTATACCGGAAAGCAGAAAAGAGTATAGACACCCGCCCGAGTATCCGGACAATCGTATCCATCGGCAGAGGCCTGGATCTGGATATCGGTACCGTAGAAACACTCATGCGTCTTGCCAGCCACGCTTTCGATGAATCTGACGAACATCAGGCCCTTAAATTCTGTATAACCGGTTTCCCCGGCGGCAGCATTGATGATGCCAATGAGTTT
>CADCPK010000464.1 GCA_902803215.1 uncultured Lachnospiraceae bacterium | reverse complement strand
TCAATCGCAAGTGCCTGTTTTACGAACGGCATATCTACACGGATACCCCGATCGTTGATCTCCTGGTCCAGGTGATACTCATCCCAGATTGCTTCCGGCACAGGGAACTTCATGAGCCGCTCCTGGATCTGCATTTCCGTTTCAACGTCGCGGATGTTGTAGGCTTTGTATCGTTCCCACTTCTCCGGATCATGCTCAGGCAAGTTACGAGTCCGACCACCGTTCGTTTTTGTCGGATTACAGGGCACTGAAAAGTATCGAATCAAGTCCCGGCCTTCTGAGAGTTTCTGCTTCTCAAGACCCAGGACCGCACCGACACCTTCCAGGGAAAGCGGCAGCCCCATATATGCGGACCAGACCATTGAACACTTCCAGGAGTCCGGTCTTAAATACCGAGCACACCCTGTTGATAGTGAATGCTGGTCATGGAAAGAGTCTACACTCACACCCTGATCTGACAAGTAGCGCGAAAGGCATACACGTTCAAATTGCGCATTGAAGGCCCACTTCGTCACCTGATCGTCTGTCAGGGCAGCCAGGACTTCTGCCGGAATTTCCTCGCCGCAGGCAAGGTCCACTGTCGTAACCGGATTGCCGTCGACGCTGTATCCAAACAGCAGGATCTCGAAGTCAGGGCTTTCCGCGTATTTGTAGACACCACATTTTTGAAGGCTGACGGCGGAATAGGTCTCGATATCAATTTCCAAATTTCTCATAACGATCCTCCAATGAAAAAGAGGCGGCAGAGGGAACTGATCCATGCCGCCTCTGATAACTTATTTCAGGTATTCCTTCATGCGCTGCTCGTGATACTCTGCATCACGCTTTGCGCTTTCCTCTTCACGCTTCTCGCGTTTGCGGTCGTGGATGAAGGTTTCAATCCCTACCAGGACCCAGGAAAGTGTTGCCAGAGAGAAACAGCCAATCAGGATGTTAACCAGCAGTTCGGTGACTGCGCTTACTGTCTGTCCGTCCATGTTCCGCACCTCCTTAAGCCAGGAAATCATCGTCGTCGAGTGTCGCGAAGTCATCCGACGCGTTCGTTCTGCTGCCGAGCGGTTCGCCGTCACGAACCTTCTGAATGTTGCCCAGACCGCAGGCCACGCCCTTATTGCCATTGCTGTTGAAAGCATAGAAGTTCAGGGAAACGCGGGCATAACAGCCGGAGTACACTTCGTTCTTATCCAGGATCGGCCTGACCACCCTATCCACAATCTGCGGTGCCGTGGTGGAATTGGCGTTGATGAACCAGTGCCCCTTATAGGCTTCATCGTCGCGTTCCACATCACCGTCACGGAGCGGGAGCTTGATCGCGGCCTTGTTCGGCTTCTTTCCACCGAACTTGGCGATACCCTCCTCAATGGCAGCGTCGATCGCCGCGTTCACTGCATTCACCGTTGCGGTGTCGTCCGTCGGGATCAGAACCGAAACGGAATACTGCTCTGCACCGCCGTTGATAGAGACCGGCTCCCAGCCATGGAAGTAAGACAGTCTCGTATTGATACCAGTAATAACCTTAGTCTTAGAATTGTTGTTAGCCATTGTACATGTCCTCCTTGATTTCATTAAATTCATTTTTCGCATTAGCTACATTCATTGCCGGCCGTCTGTCCGATTTCGGAACCAGTGTCGGCTTACCCGGCGGTTTGTAGATGAGGCTGCCGAGTATCTCCTCAAATTTTTCTTTGCCCATGAGCTTCTGCATCTCGGTGAGCGGAATGAGCGACTGACGGTAAATGTCCCTGTAACCGGCTTCTACTGCCGCTTCTGCGACTTTCCCTTCGTCCCGGTATTTCCGAACTGACCGCCCTTCGACGATTTTGAATCCGCTCCACTCTTTCCCGTGGTTCACCGCTGCATCTGTGGCATAGGCAGTGATCTCATTTGCCCACTTCGTAAGATCCGGCAGGACTGTCAGAATATCTTCGATCTCTGCATCAGTCAGAAGCGGTGGCATCTTGAACTCTGTCTGTGCGAGCCGCAGCTTTTCTTCTGCCCTAGCCCGGCATCGAACTGCTGCGCGGCAGAAGGTGCACCATTCGCCGGGAAGATACTCGCCTTCACCGTTGTACGCCATCTGCGCTTTCGGCTTCAGCTCGTTCTCCGCCCAGACACGCAGGTCTTCGACGGGAATGGTCCAGGTGCTCACGTTCTCGCGCCGCGGCTGGAAGATCGTCATCGACACTTCCTTAATGTCATACAGCGCGTCGTAGAGCTCCAGGGCGCCGAGTGCATACAGCTTCATCTGCGGATTGTTCTCCGCTTCCACCAGGACGCCCATCCCGTACTTGAAATCCACGATGTGGATCTTGTCGTCCGAGACGATGATGCAGTCCCCGGTACCGAAGCCGTCTGGCACATAACAGGAGAAGTCAAGATGCTGTTCGATCAGGACGATCGGGTCCTTACAGACCTGCTTTGCTGCTTCGACCTGCTCCATCACGAAGTCTACGTAGGCGTCGGAGCATTCTTCCATTTCATCGGAGTCGTAATCCGAAACCGGACGTCTGCTCCTCATCCGCAGGGCTTTCTTCAGCTTGTGCTCACAGAGCGCATGTGCTGCAGTGCCTTCCCGCGCCGCCTCGGACTCGGTATCGGAAAATTCCTGTTCCAGCCTGGCCGACGGTGTGCAGTTGAGCCACCGGTGTGATCCGGAGGGAGGCAGGATAGAATGTTTTCCCATCACAGCACCTCCGCTTCTTTTAAGACTGCCGCATAATGCTTCGGATCAATGTCGCTTAAGCGATCTGCCCCATACTTCTGTATGATGGCTCTCACTTCAGCGGTGTGTCCGCTGCGGCTCTTGTCTGCCAGAACGCCTCTGACCTGCTCAAGTGAGATGGTCTGGGCCGGCGTTTCTTTTTCAGGCAGCTTCGGGACTTCCTTATTCTCAGCCGGCAGACTGTCAGTCACGACGGTACATACCGCCTGGACGCTGTCTGCCAGAGAGCGAATGTCCTCGACTACCTTCAGGAGCTTCTGTGCGAACTCAAGCAGGAACTTAGCCTTGTCCATTTGCTTCTCCTCCTTTCTCAGTCTCGCAGATGGCGATCTCACCGACGCTGTCCCCTGGAATCAGGACCGTGACCCTCCGCTTATCTCCAAACAGGAGGCGGAGCAGCTTTTCCCTGATCGTCAGGTTCCTGCAGGTGACGATTCCGCCGGTCTGCGGCTCTTTTGAAACACTGATCTTTAATTTGTGTTTCATAGGTCTTCACCTACCTTTCCGAGAGCTCTTATCTCTTGCTCTCTATCGGGTAGCCTTGGGAGGAGCCGCTATCTGACGGTTCTGAAAAAGAAAAACAGGGAGTCACCCAATAAGGGACTCCCTGTTGCTGCTTAACACTATATTTAGTTCTTACTATCATCCTGAATCAACTTTTTTCCTATGATTCTATGATCCTTAGATCAAATTGAATACCTATTATTGGTAATCAACTTCTCCATCCACACTACTATTCTTTTTTAATACGGAACCACTTGCAGATCCTATAGCATATTTATATCCTCTTGTCGTGAAAGATCCCCCCGTTAACGTTGCTTTGCCCAAATTGTAAAGCGCATAGTGGTTATCCCCTTTTTGTAAAAAAACTCCATCTGAAATGACTAGTTTAGCGCCTTTATCATTGTAGACAGTATTGGCTTTCTTTGAAACAAACTTTCCTCCAGCTATTTCCATAGTGCCTTGAAAGTTTCTAATATTGTAATAACCGGAATAGTCTGAAAATGATCCAGAATATATTTTTAATTTTCTGTTTTTTGTCGTTTCATTTCCTACACCGCCCTTCACGGTGACATCTACAATTGTCATATTTCCCTTTTCATTTACTATAGCATAATAATCTTTTGTCCCTGTAACCGTTCCTCCTTCAATTCGCATATTTCCTTGATAGTTATATATTGTGATGTAGTTTGTTGATTTGAATTTTCCACCCTTTATCGTTGTTTTTCCTCCACTATCTATACAGGAACCTTTACCAGAAAAACTACCATTATTAACAATCAATGAAGTATTTTTCCATACACTTATGACTGGCCAACGCATATCTTCATGCTCAACATTAGCAACGAATTTTCCTCCATTAATTACCGTGCTACCTTTAAAAATGCACACTACATTGTCTTTATATCCGGTAAAATCTCCCTTATTAATTGTAAGTTTATTATAGTTCTGGATGAGCTCATCTTTATCTTTATTATCATAAGAATAAACACATCCAACTGCACCGTAAGAACCCCCATTTATCGTTAATGAGCCTTTGTTCTCAATGTAACCGGTACATCTCCCGTTGGATAATGTAACAGTTGAACCTTTCTTTATTGTAAAAGCATAATTCTTTGAAAGGACCTTCATGCCACGGAAGGTAATGTCTCCGGATGAAATTGTAAATGCTGTACCGTTTCCTGAATACTGATATCTATTTCCAGCAAAGTTAAAACTGACTTCCTTACTTCCAAGATTGATTTTCACTGTACTATTTGAAGAAACATCGGATAAAAGGGTGAGGGTTTGTCCTGACTTCATGCTATTTACAGCCTTCTGTACAGATGTGAAGGACTTTCCATCAACAGACGCAACATACTTAGCAGCAAATGTTGGAACAGAAAAAGCGAGAACCAATACTATAATTACTGTCAATAAAGATACTATCCTTTTCTTCATAACTCTTGTCCCCTCCTAATTATTAATTCAGCATATAGGTCACATGAAGATCCATGATACCATCGTCTCTTTCTTTATTGCTACCGTTGTAATTATAGGTCTGTACTATCTGCATATTATCAAGATCCCAATAATAATTAGTTATTCCAATCTCTCTATTATTGTTCTCGCGATATGATCCATATATCTTCTCGATGTTTTCTACGGATACAAAGTTTGCTGTATCTGAAGGGAATGAAAAACATTCGTCAATAAAGTATAGTTTATCCTCTTCGTTGAAATGTAATATCTCTGTTCCTTTAGTATTCTCCCAATAAGCAGATAAATCCTGTTTTCGCTCAATCACATGACCTTTATTATCTGTATACAAGTCTATATCTTGTTCAGAAATCAATTCCAGAACTTCTTCGTAAGTCTTTCCCAGCCAATTCACTGCTTCAGAAAGAGCCTCTCCACCAAGTTTAGCATTCGAACTGGTATTATCGGAAGAAACAACCTGTTCCTCTAATAAGGTATTCAACAATTCCTCATCAATCTGACCAGTTACCGTAATACCCTTCTCTTGTTGATATTGCTTAACCGCCGCCTGCGTTTTTTGTCCTGCTATGCCATCAGCCGTCCCACAGTCATATCCCAACTCATTGAGTTTTTCCTGAACAGCTTTAACATCAGTTTCTGTAGCTGGTTTTGAAGGTGTTGACGAAAACTGGCAGTCCTGTAGTTTCAAATACTGTCCATCCGAAACAGTAACATACGTTTCCCCGTCAAAAATACTATTTGCTACAATATAATCCTGCCGACTATTCGAGTAAATACAGTAATAACCATCACCGCTTGTTGCCTTCAGTTTATATTCTCCAGCAGAGATATATTTTCCGATTTTATACATCCCCCCTGTTTTCGTTAGATCCAGATCATCTACGTCCTCAATTGGTGTTGCCGAGCAATCTTGCAGTTCTAAATATTCTCCGTCATAAACCGTCACGAATGCACAATATTGAAAGATGTCATTAAACAGTATATTTTCCTTATTACTGTCCGCAGAAACACAAAAATATCCTTCTGACCCATAGGAAAACAAAACATATTCTCCGGCAGAAATATCTGCTCCGACTTTTTTCATACCCGACGGGATTTTCTCATTTTGTGAAGCTTCGAAGTGTTCTCGAGCGAGATTACGTCCACTCCCAGATGCTGTTGAATTTACCCTTGTATTTGGAGGTGCCCAACTACCTGATACACCAGTAGCACTCCAAGCCTGGAGACTATGTATAATCATTATAATAACTGCCAGTAATAAATATGCCTTCCTTTTAATCATCATGTCCTGTCTCCTTTCTGCCAGTTCTTAATAATGTATATTTTATCATTTGACAACAGGACATGCAACAAAGCCATAACTACAGACTATTCAGCATCAGCTTCCATGTAAGCCCGGCCACCGTTCCAAAATTGATATTCTGCATCCCCTGCTTTTTCTGGAACTGTGTGATCGCGTAAGCGGTCTTCTCCCCAAGCTCACCATCTACCTCCAACGCCTTCTTCTGCTGGTCCGTATACCCCATCGCATTGAGCAGACGCTGGATTGCCCGGATCTGATTATCCTGCGCTCCCACCAGGAAGGTCTTCAGCTCCACGGTGCAGGTTCCGACCTTTCCGGCATTGGCCTGCGTGGAGCTCACCGCTTTGCTCCCCTTGCCCAGGGCGATGCATGTGTGATGCGCTTCATTGAGCAGGATATCTCCCGGCAGCAGGTAATCTGTACCAGTCACATACTTGGATCCGGTCAGTACCTCAAACCCCACATTCCGAAGGCCCTCCTTCATATTCCCGGTGAAGAGGTAGATGCTGACATACTTCAGCTTTGAGATGTTCAGCCGGTATCCAACTGCCTTCAC
>CADCPK010000463.1 GCA_902803215.1 uncultured Lachnospiraceae bacterium | reverse complement strand
TCTAAATAACTCATTTTTGCGCGCAAAAATGAGTTATTTAGATACGTCCCCAATTACTCAATTTAGATACGTCCCCAATTACTCATTTATTATTATCCAATGATTAAAAACAGGACCACACTGACCAAGGTACTTGTCAGGCCGACGCATGCCTCAAAGGGAATGAGCTTCATGCGGTCGCTGATACTCATGTTGACGGAACCGCCTGTCGCATGGAAGAAGGAACCGTGCGGGAGAGAATCCACTACGGTAGCTCCTGCGTGGATCATAGCTGCGGCAGACAGAGCCGGAACGCCTTCGGAGAGAAGCGTCGGTGCAAATGTCTGGGCTGCGATCGTGGCGCCAGCGGTAGTTGAGGCGGTAGCACCTGCCATCAGAATGCCGGAAAGCGGGGCCAGGACAAATGCCGGCATGTTCATAGCTTCCAGAACATTGATCACGTCAAACTGCAGAGCAGATGCCTTGATGATTCCGGCGATGGTTCCTGTTCCGATCAGAAGAATGGAAACACCGATGACCTTCGATAATCCAAATTCGCTGAAGGAAACCACATTCTTTGCATTTCCGGTCAGAAGCATACTCACGATACCACCGACAGGAAGAGCGATCAGCGGATCGATGCTGATGCCTGCGATGGGACGCAGAGCAAGAAGAATGATCACAACCAGCGGGCCTGCAATAGCAGGAAGAAATCCCGGAAGTTTACTGTCTGTTGAGTCGATGTCGCTTTCGGATACGGCAAGGCTGTTCTTTTTCCCTGCGAGAATCGAAGCAAGGACGATCGTGACAACCAGGGCGAAGATGGCCGGAATGATATTCTTGAACATCAGGGCAGTCAGGTCTACCCCAAAAGCTTCCGATGCAGCAATAGTGTTAGGGTTGGGCGAAATAATGTTTCCTGCTTTTCCTCCGCCGATCATGGCCAGAAGAAGGCTTTCCTTTGGCAGCCGTGCCTTCTTACCGATTGCCAGTGCGATCGGAGCAACAGTAATGACAGAGATATCTACGAATACGCCGACGGCACAGATCACCATAGTGGCAATGGCGATGGCTGCCACGGCTTTACGTTCTCCCATTTTGTCTACAATGGTTTCCGCTATCTTCTGAGCCGAGCCCGTCTTGATAAGTGCTCCGGCCAGAATACCGGAAGTCATGATACGAAGAACGGATGACATCATACTCTGCGCACCGCTGATCATTGTGTCGACCGTGGTCACCAGACCACCTCCGCCGATCAGGCCGCCGATCAAAGCGCCGAGTATCAGACTGTAGGCGGGATGTACTTTAACTATGATCAGAACAATGGCGATCACCAGTCCGATCAGGGCTCCAAGGGTGGTAAAACTATAGACTGCTTCCATTTCGAGTTTCCTTTCTTTTCCGGGTATTCTGTTATTGTGGTGGCGTATTATTATGCGATTGACAACAATTCGACAGATAAATTCATAAAATGTTTTTTATATGAATGATCGTGTCAGGCTACAGGCTGTTTTTGTGCGATTTCCATTCCGGTGCGAATAAAGCGGAACATTCGAACTGCTCCGAGATAATATAATTCTTCTGCACGGCTCAAAGCTTCTTCCAGAGGCATCGGGGCATCTACCGTGGTCATCAGTGATTCGATTCCATAGTCAAAAATACGATCGGCGTCTCTTCCGAGCGATCCGGACAGTCCCACCGCTGCAATTCCTTTGGCTTTCGCCCGCTCTCCGACTCCCTGCATCACTTTTCCGAAGCAGCTCTGCCAGTCAGTGCGACCTTCTCCTGTGACGACCAGATCCACACCTTCAAGTCTTTCATCGAAATCGATCAGATCAAGCACGGTCTCGATGCCGGATCTCATCTCACCGCCAAGGAAAACTGTCAGAGCAGTTCCCAGTCCGCCCGCAGCTCCGGCTCCCTGAATCTCGTCCGGATTGACGCCGAACTGACGGATGATCACATCGCGGTAATTCTGCATGCCTGCTTCCAGTCTGGCCTGAATTTCCGGAGTTGCTCCCTTCTGGGCACCGAAGGTATAAGTGGCTCCGTTCTCCCCGCACAGAGGATTGGTCACATCACACATAACTGTGATCTTGGTTGACTTGATGCGCGGATCCAGTTCCGAGACATCGATGGTGCAGACCTTCTCCAGGTCCTCTCCCTTTCCGACCAGTTCTTTTCCTTCTGCATCCAGGAAGCGAACACCCAGTGCTCTTGCACATCCCATACCACCGTCATTGGTAGCGCTTCCGCCGATGGCAATGGAAATATCGGAAAAGCCGCGGTCGAGGGCATTGCGGATCAGTTCACCTGTGCCGTAGCTGGTGGTGAAAAGAGGATTTCTTTTGTCCATAGGGACCATGGGCAGCCCGGATGCCGCAGCCATCTCCAGGACAGCCTTGTTATCGCCAAATTTTCCGTAATAAGCTTTGGTGCGCTCCATCAGTGGGCCGTAAACCTCAACATATATCTTTTCGCCGTTCTCGGCTGCAATGACGGCGTCAGTGGTTCCTTCGCCTCCGTCCGCGACCGGTACACCGCTGTATTCCACTTCTCCGAACACAGCTTTTGCGGCTTTGGCCAGCAGATCAACGGTCTGTTCGCTGGAAAGGGTACCTTTGAATGAATCTGAGGCAAATAAGAGTTTCATGATCGTTCCTCCTTTGAGATTCCTGTTTGGTATGGGCCTGTTTACGACAACACAGTATGTAGCAGCCGTAGGACTCCTCGGTAGATTATGTATAAACTATAGCATTTTGTCGGCAGATATGATATGTTATCAATGACATGTTTTTTGGAATATCAGCGCATATATTTGGCATATAAAACATATAAGGAGGTGCTTGCGATGCCCGCACCGATTCATCTGCAGCTGGCGCAGCAGATCGTAGAAACGCTGAAATCGATCTGCGACCACGACATAAACTACATCGATACCGCAGGCAGAATCTGCGCAAGTACAGACGAGTCCCGTCTGGATGACTATCACGAAGGCGGACATCAGGCAGCTTTGACGGGTGAGATCATCACCATCACAGAGGATGATCCCCTAACAGGTGTGCGCCGAGGCATCAACATGCCTATAAGATTTCGAGGTGATACCGTGGCGGTGATCGGTATTACCGGTGAACCCGATGAAGTACGAAAATATGCGTATCTTGCCCAGCGAATTACGGTTCTTCTCCTGCGGGAACACGAGATGGATGTGAAAAATCACAATCTCCGTACTCAGGTTCATCAGGTAATCATGAATATCAAGTCCGGCGAGTCCGTGAACCGTGATTTTCTCTCCGAAGTGCTGGAGCGGACCGGAATCAGTTCTACATCCGGTGTCTGGCAGGCAGCGGTATTTCAGCTGAACGAGCGGTACCACCTGTCCAATCTGTCCATGATCGAGTCAGTCCTGGCACAGACTTTTGAACAGATGGGAGAGTGTCTTTATACATACAATTATCCGAACGAATATATTTTGATTGGAAAAGATGAGTTGAAGGGTCTTGAGTATCTCGCAGAAAAGTACAGGGAGATCATGAAGATCGGGATCGGCACGAAAGAGAAGTTTTCCTCTCTCCATCGTTCCTGCCATGCTGCTGGGCTTGCGATCCGCAGCCTCTCTCCGGGGCAGAATATCCTGTACTTTGAAGATCTGAATCTTGAACTTCTGCTTGCCGGCGTATCCACGCGAACAGCAGATATGTATTTGCAAAAATGCCTAAACAGGCTGGACGAAGCGGACATTTCTCTTCTGGACGTGTACTTTTCCTCAGACATGTCGCTGAAAGATACCGCCGAGAAGCTTTTTATGCACAAAAATACGCTGCAGTACCGGCTCAACCGTATAAAGGAACGAAGCGGATATGATCCGCGAGCGTTCAGGGATGCTGTGGTGCTGTATGCAGCACTGCAGTTGAAGAAGATGAGTAAATGAGTAATTGGGGACGTATCTTTTTGAGTAATTGGGGACGTATCTTTTTGACTCATTTTAGCCCGCAAGAATGAGTCAAAAAGATACGTCCCCAATTACTCAAAAAAGATACGTCCCGAATTACTCATTTGATCCTTGAAATGTCAGAAAACGAATAATTTGTCGAACGATTTTTCTTGATTTAATACATGCTATAGTACTAAAATAAAGATGCTAAGGTGAAACGACAATACCAAACCGGATTGCTGTTTTCACACCATTATATTAAAGGGAGGGATGTTGACTGTGCCGAGAACGGCTAGAAAACTGAGTATTTCCGGATACATGCATATTGTTGTCAGAGGAATCGGAAAACAGATCATTTTTGAGGATGCGGCAGATTACCGTCGCTTTTTGTCCACGGTAGAGCGCTTCTGCAGAGAAACAGAGGTGAGAATCTGTGCATACTGTTTGATGGAGAATCATGCGCATCTTCTGATCAGAGACGAACAGTGTGAAGTGTCCCAATTCATGCAGAAGGTTGGGACAAGCTATTCAATGTACTTTAACAGGAAATATGAAAGAAACGGCCATTTACTTCAAGGCAGGTTTTATAGCGAATGTGTAGAGGATGAAACATATCTACTGGTTGTACTTCGGTATATATTGAATAATCCGAAAAAGGCAGGGATATGTGATGCATCAAAATATCGATGGAGCAGCTATGCACTTTACGATAATCCCGCTCCGTATATGGATTTATCGTTGATTAAGAAGTTGCTTGGCGACAAAACAAATTATGAAGAATTTATAAACAAGGACGAAGAGCAGCCCTGCATAGACTATGACACATATGCGAAAAATGATGCATGGGCCAAGTACACAATAAGAAAATGCCTGAATGTTGATAGCGGGACAGCGCTTCAATCTTTTGAAAGGAAAAAACGAAATGAAGCTCTTAGGATTCTTAAGTCAAATGGACTCACAAACAAACAGATCGAGCGCTTGACGGGAATCAGCAGGAATATTGTTCAGAGGGCATAAAAATGAGTAATTGGGGACGTTTCTTTTTGACTCATTTTTGAAAGAGAAAATGAGTCAAAAAGAAACGTCCCCATTAACTCATTATTAACTCATGAAAGGAGAAGTTTATGAATTACAGAAGATTAGGAAAGACAGGTCTTATGGTCAGTGAGATCGGATTTGGAGGAGAGTGGCTGGAGCGCCATGATGAGGAAGCGTCCGTAGAGCTGGTGCGCTATGCGGGGGAGAAGGGAATCAACATCATCGATTGCTGGATGCCCGACCCTAAATCCAGAGACATCATCGGAAAGGGAATGAAGGGGAACCGGGAGAAGTGGATCGTGCAGGGGCACATCGGCTCC
>CADCPK010000462.1 GCA_902803215.1 uncultured Lachnospiraceae bacterium | reverse complement strand
CCTTCGGGGAAGATCAGCACGGAGGTGCCGTTCTTGGCGAAGTCGGTTGCTTTTTTTATGGTTTCCATCCCCTGGCGCAGGTCGTTGCGGTCGAGAAGCAGGGCTTTGTTGTAGATCAGCCAGGTTTTGAAGATCGGGACGCGTTCCAGCTCTTTCTTGGCCACGATGCATGTGGGGGCGAAGAAGCGGCTGAAGGTGATCACGATGTCGAAGATGCTTCGGTGGTTGGCAATGTACACAACGCCCTGATCTTTGGGGATATTTTCTTCGCCTTTCACTGTCAGCTTGATCCCGCTGACGACGATGATGACTTTGAAGATCCATCTGACCATTTTGAATGCGATGTTGTCTCTTTTCTCAGGGTTCTTCTTTCCGATCTGCCAAAGTATAAAGAGGACCGGGAGGGTGAGAACCAGGAATAAAAATGCGGCCATTACCGCTAAAAACAGGTGAATCATATGATCAACTCCATTCTGCCGCTTTTCGCGGCTGTTTTTTATTCATGCAGTAAACTATATCTTAAATTATATCATTTGTGGGGAGTTGTATCAAGTGGGCCAATAGGGACGTTTCCCTTTACAAAACCGGGGAAAGAGGTTAGAATACCTTGTAACTCGAAAGGAGATATTATGCGTTTACGAGCAATGGCAAAAATCAATCTGGCGCTGGATGTGCTTGGAAAGCGTCCTGACGGATACCATGATGTCAGGATGATCATGCAGACCATCTCGATGTACGATGCGCTGGACATTCAAATAAAGAAAGAACCGGGGATCGAGCTCAGCACGAACCTGCCCTATGTTCCGGCGGACAGCCGAAACCTGGCTTACAAGGCGGCGGACCTGCTTATGCAGGAATTTGACATAAAGGAAGGCCTGCAGATACACCTGGAAAAATTCATCCCGGTATCCGCGGGAATGGCGGGAGGAAGCTCCGACGCGGCGGCGGTCCTTGTGGGCGTCAATAATCTGTTCAGGCTGGGCCTCTCAAAGCAGGAGCTGATGAAGAGAGGAAGCACGCTCGGGGCCGATATTCCGTACTGTGTGATGAGAGGGACTGCCCTGGCAGAAGGGATCGGCGAAAAGCTGACACCTCTGCCCTCTGTGCCCGAGTGCTTCGTGCTTGTCGGGAAGCCTTCCGTGTCGGTTTCGACAAAAGCGGCCTACGAATCGCTCCGTCTTGACGCGATCGATCGGAGGCCCGATATCGACGGCATGATCGAGAGCCTGAAAACCGGCGACCTGAGCGGAATCACCTCGAGAATGCAGAACGTCTTCCAGCCCGGAATATCGGAAGCGCATCCGGTGATCGGCGATATCATTAAGCTGATGGAAGATAACGGGGCCATGAAAGCGATCATGAGCGGAAGCGGCCCTTCGGTCTTCGGAATTTACGAAAAGCGAAAAGATGCGTCGAACGCGGCAGAAAAACTGCGGTCATCAGGGATGGCCCGCACTGTGTATGTGGCGAGAATGTTCAGGGTAGGCAAGCCCTTCGCGTGAGAAAAACAAAGGAAAGGCAGCCAAAAACCCCACCGGGCTTCATATGGTTTAAGCATGATTGGCAACAGCGGGAGGTTTGACCGGCTGAATACATAATAAAAGGAACATTGATGAAAATGAACGTAATAGAACATACAGACAGAAGAGAAGCCCCTGTAGGGGTGTTCGATTCGGGAATAGGGGGCCTGACGGTCGCGCGCGAGATCATGCGCAACCTGCCCTCCGAGAAGATAGTATATTTTGGAGATACCGCAAGACTGCCCTACGGAAATAAATCGAAGGAGACCATCATCCGCTTCTCCAGACAGATCGTGCGGTTCCTCATGAAACAGGACGTCAAGGCGATCGTCATAGCCTGCAACACCGCCAGCGCTTTTGCACTGGACACACTGAAAAAGGAGTTCGACATTCCGATCATCGGCGTGATCGACGCGGGGGCAGAAGTGGCTGCTTCCGTGACAAAAAATCACAGGATCGGTGTGATCGGGACGGTGGGAACCATCGGCAGCGGTATCCACGCGGACTACCTCCACAGGCTGGATCCCCGTATAGAAGTGGTCGGAAAAGCCTGTCCGCTGTTTGTACCTCTTGCGGAAGAAGGCTGGCTTAACGATCCGGTGACCGAAGCGGTGGCACACCGTTATCTTGATGACCTGAAGAAGAAAGATATTGATACACTGATCCTCGGCTGCACGCATTATCCGCTGCTGCGGTCGCTGATCGGAAACGTGATGGGCAGTCATGTGCGGCTGGTGAATCCGGCTTACGAGACTGCGCTGGAACTTCGGAATCTCCTCACAGAACAGGATCTTCTCAGCAAAACACCCGGCGAGGAGGAATTCCCCTATCGATTTTTCGTGAGCGACCTTGCGGAGGAATTCAAGAAATTCGCCAATTCGATCCTGCCGTACGATGTAGAGATGACGCAGAAGATCAACCTTGAGGACGAAGGGGTCTGAGGCCCTGTGAGGAAGAGGACAACGAATGACAAAAGATGTACTGATTCATGTGACCGGACTTCAGATGCCGGAAGGGCCCGATAAGGATTCGGAAGAGCCGATCGAGATCATCGTGCCCGGGAACTACTATTTCCGCAATGGAAATCATTATCTGCGCTATGAGGAGATCCTGGATGATACGGGAGAACCCACGGTCAATTATGTTCGCATTTCTCCGACGTCGATGGAAGTACGAAAAAAGGGTCTTGTAAATGTACATATGGTGTTTGAGCGTGGAAAAAAGAGCGTCGCATATTACACGACGCCCTTTGGCACGATCAGTATGGGTATAGCCGCCACAGGCCTTCACTTCGAAGAGACGGAGAATAATCTGAAGGCATGTGTCGAATATGCGCTTGAGCTTAATGACCGGCACGCGGCGGACTGTTCACTTGAGCTTTCGGTCCTTGCAAAACACGCTCCTGAAAACAGCATATTTTAACTGAAAGCCCGCGGAGCGAGCTTTCAGTTAGCGGCAAGTAGCGCAGCGGATTGCCGGTTTCCTCTGACTAGAAAGCCCGCGGAGCGAGCTTTCAGTTAGCGGCAAGTAGCGCAGCGGATTGCCGGTTTCCTTTGACTAGAAAGCCCGCGG
>CADCPK010000461.1 GCA_902803215.1 uncultured Lachnospiraceae bacterium | reverse complement strand
GGACGTTTCTTTTTGACTCATTTTTGTATACAAAATGAGTCAAAAAGAAACGTCCCCAATTACTCAAAAAGAAACGTCCCCAATTACTCATTGAGAAAAAATAAAATAGTTGGCAGCTCCTTCGAAATATTGTATAATTGGTATAGAAACCAAAGATATTCACACAAAATACTGTCCAAGATGACAATGTATACTATTCACGCCTTAGGCCGTGAATAGTAACGGGTTCGTCCATGCAAATCGCCTTCGGCGATGGGACGAACCCCTGCATGCTATACTTTTTTGGGTCGCAATCGCGCAGCAAGTGCGCGATTCGACTATAAATGGAAAAGATTGATCCCCTTCGGGATATCTTGTGAATATGTGTTTCGGGAAGGAGTGGCTCATATGAATACAAACACGACTAGTTCCATCATTACCATTGGCAGGCAGTATGGAAGCGGAGGAAGGTATATCGGGCAGGAAGTAGCCAGATACTTCGGCATCAAATGCTACGATAAAGAGCTTCTGGAACACGCAGCCAACGACAGCGGAATCTGCAAGGAATTGTTCGAAAACCATGATGAGAAGCCGACCAACAGCTTTCTCTATTCGCTCGTCATGGACACTTATTCCTTTGGATACTCTTCGGCAGGCTTCAACGAAATGCCTCTCAATCACAAAGTATTTTTGGCACAGTTCGACGCGATCAAAAAGCTTGCGTCCGAAGGCCCCTGCGTCATAGTCGGCAGATGCGCAGATTATGCGCTCTCGGACAACCGCGACTGCTTCAGCATTTACATTCACGCGTCCATGGATTACCGCATTGGGCGCATCAGTCACAAGTACAACAAATCGATGAAAGAAGCCCGCGATATGATCGTAAAGACCGATAAGAGCAGGGCCAGCTATTACAACTATTACACCAACAAAAAATGGGGCGCTGCGGAGAGCTATGACCTGTGCATCAACAGCAGCAAGCTGGGCGAAGAAGGCGCTATCGAAACGATCATCAAGGCGGTCGGCATTTTTGACGCACACAAAAAATGATACTCGGGAAGGGAAGGGTACATCTGTATGAAGCCTGACAAAGAAAAGGAGCTTGAAAAAATCATGAATGGAGCCGGTGAAAATAAGGATCTCTTTAATGATCTTTATGGGGATCTTTTTGGCGGAAACAGCATTAAACCGGCAGGAGGCTCAGAAGATAAGCCCGGGAAGCCCGGAAATTCGATAAAGCCCGAGGATCCGGTAAAGCTTGAAGATTTGATAAATCCGGATACTTCTTCTGAAGAAGCCGCACTTAAGCAGGCGACAGATGCCCTGAAAGAAGCCAGAGAGATGCTGGGAGACCTCACAAAGGATCTTCTCACCATGCCGGGTAAGAATACCCCCTCGCCCGCAAAAACGTCTGAAAAAGGCGATAACGCGGTCAAAGAGGACACTCCGACAGGCACTCCGGCCGACGGAAATGCGGCAGCCACGGAGGAAAGTGCAAAAGCCGAGAAAGAACCCGAGACCGATCCCATGGAAGAACTTGACGGTCTGATCGGTCTGACAACGATAAAAAAGGATGTCAAAGAGCTGGCAGATTTCGTCCGCGTGCAAAAAATGCGGAAAGATCAGGGCATGCGTTCCGTTCCGGTCTCGCTGCACCTGGTCTTTACAGGCAACCCGGGCACCGGCAAGACAACCGTGGCCAGGATTCTTGCGCGCATTTATAAGCAGATCGGCGTTCTTTCCACCGGACAGCTTATAGAGGTAGACCGTTCCGGCTTGGTTGCCGGATATGTGGGGCAGACAGCCCTAAAGACACAGGAACAGATCAAAAAAGCCATGGGTGGCATTCTCTTCATCGACGAAGCGTACGCGCTCGCGCAGAAGGACGACGCCTTCGGCCAGGAAGCCATCGACACTATCCTGAAGGCAATGGAAGACAATCGGGATAATTTTGTTGTCATCGTGGCCGGCTACACTAAACCCATGGAGAAATTTATAAACAGTAACCCGGGCCTCAAATCAAGGTTCAACAAATATATCGAATTCCCGGATTACACGCTGGATGAGCTGGAAGCGATCTTCTACCTGAGCTGCAATAAATACGATTATCATCCTGACGAAGATGCAAAGAGGCAGATTCGGGAGCTTCTTAAAATGCGCATGATCACAAGAAAAGAGAACTTTGCGAATGCGCGTGAAGCGAGGAATCTCTTTGAAGAGATCGTTACCAATCAGGCGAGAAGAGTTGCCGCTATAGAGAATCCGACCCACGATGATATCACGACGATACTTGTGGAAGATCTGTATGAGCCGGCTGATGATGATAACGGCGCAAAAAAAGGCGCCGGGGCCGGTACTGAAACTCAGGCAACAGAAAAGGCAGCTGCTGAAAGCCCGGAGAAAGAAGAGGGCGGTGCTGAAGGTTCTTCAAAGGAATAAGCCGGTGCTGAAGATCGGTTAAAAGAACAGATTGGTA
The DNA here is from genome assembly GCA_902803215.1 of uncultured Lachnospiraceae bacterium. Classification (GTDB taxonomy): domain Bacteria; phylum Bacillota; class Clostridia; order Lachnospirales; family Lachnospiraceae; genus Blautia_A. The sequence continues at coordinate 782 of CADCPK010000461.1, read as the reverse complement.
CTGAAGACACGATAAAAGAATAAGCCGGTGCTGAAGACCCGGCAAAAGAAAAGGCCGGTACTATAGACCGGCCTAATAAAGTACTTTTTTATGAATAACGAAATAATAACAGCAAGTCATACTCCGCGGAGACGAACAGCCGTGGCCGCCATGCGGCGCCGGTTTTCATCCAATGCGGCGTAGTGCTTCTTGGTTGTGTTGACATCTTTATGTCCGAGCACATCCGCCACCAGATAAATATCACCCGTCTCCTGATAAAGCGCGGTGCCGTAGGTACTGCGCAGCTTGTGAGGCGTGATCTTCTTGGTGGTCGTGATCTGCCGGGCATATTTTTTGACCAGATTTTCCACGGCCTGCACGCCGATGCGCCTGTTCTGAATGGAATAGAAGAGGGCGTGCTCGTGTCCGGCAAGAGGCGTAATGCCTTTTCTTACTTCAAGGTATTTTTCCAACGCATCCGCCACTTCCTGTCCAAAATAGACCGTCATCTGGTTGCCGCCCTTACGCGTGACCGTGATGCCGTAATTCTTAAAATCGATATCCTCCACATCAAGCCCCACACATTCCGAAACACGGATTCCGGTTCCCAGCAGGAGAGTGATGAGCGCCAGATCTCGTTCCTTTGTCTTCTCATAATAGGCTTTTCTCTGCCCGGTCAGTGAATCTCCGGCGTGCTCGATATAATCCAGCAGCATCGCAACTTCGTCCGTGTCCAGGCGGATGATGCTCTTTTGATGGACCTTGGGAACATCGATGAGGACCGTGGGGTTGGTGGTGATCAT
>CADCPK010000460.1 GCA_902803215.1 uncultured Lachnospiraceae bacterium | reverse complement strand
TCCCGGTTCTGAACGAGATCACCGCCGTATCTCCATCTAAGGTTACGGCAGGATAAAAAACATCTCCCGGAAAAGCCTGCTTTTTGTATTCCGCACGCATCTCCTTAACATGACGATCGGCCAGAAGGTAATCCATGGCCATTCTTACATACTGCACATTGTTAACATGCCCGTTTACATCCAGATGATGCTTGGTCACCTCAAAAGGCTCCTCCTCCGAAGCATTTTCCGGAATCACGATCTTGCGTCCCGCGTAGGGCATATCGATCTTCTCATCGAGGACATATCCCTTCAAATCCACCTCTGTCAGTTTTGCGGGCATTCCTGTCTCGATGTTAAGGTTGGTCCAGAGGGAGTTGGCCACCGCGATCATCTCGCCGTCCTCTCCTTCCATGGTAAAGTTACGATGTCCGAAGCATGCCTTCAGCTGATACGGAATCGTCGTAGTACGGACAAACTCGCCCGCCTCCGGATACCTGTACACGATCACCTGCCAGGAGCTGAGCACCCATACACGATTACGCGCCTTGAGTTCCTTTGTCCCCTGGTGTATCGAATCCACCTGAAACATACAGCAATCCTGAAAATAATCCAAAATCGCCGGAAATGTAATGTGTCCATCTGTTCCCGATTCGCTGAAACGAACCCTGCTGTCAAAACTGTATCCCATCTAAAGTCTCCCTGTTGCACTAAATATAAATCGCCTCGCCCAATTAAGTCCGGCAATCATTATGATTATACACTCCGGGAGGAGTCCATGCAAGAATTAAAACCGGAAGGAAACACAAGGAAAACACAGGGGACGGTCCTTTTGTGTTCGGCTCAGGGAAAGGATTTTCTTCAACCTTTTAACCGAACACAAAAGGACCGTCCCCCTGTGTTTTCCCCCTGTGTTTTATTCTACTTTAGGCAATGTTGCGATGCTCGCGGCCAAATCCTCGTCCGTCGGAATAGTATCGGTCATCGTGCCATCGTTGAACTGCTGATAAGCCACCAGATCAAAATACCCTGTTCCTGTGAGTCCGAAGAGAATGTTCTTCTCCTCCCCGGTCTCCTTGCACTTCAGCGCCTCATCGATGGCCGCCTTTATCGCATGGCTGCTCTCGGGTGCCGGAAGGATTCCCTCCACACGTGCAAACTGCTCAGCCGCCTCAAACACTGCGGTCTGCTCAACCGCAACCGCCTCCATATATCCATCATGATACAGCTGCGAAAGCACCGGGCTCATTCCATGGAACCTGAGGCCTCCCGCATGGTTCGCCGACGGGATGAACCCGGAACCAAGCGTATACATCTTAGCAAGCGGTGTGATCATACCTGTGTCGCAGAAATCATAAGCATACACGCCTCTGGTAAAGCTCGGGCAGGAAGCCGGCTCTACTGCGATAATCCGGTAATCTTTTTCTCCGCGAAGCTTCTCACCCATGAACGGAGCGATCAGACCGCCAAGGTTGGAGCCGCCGCCCGCACATCCGATGATGATGTCCGGTTCGATTCCAAATTTATCACATGCCGCCTTCGCCTCAAGACCGATCACCGACTGATGCAGAAGCACCTGATTAAGAACCGATCCCAGTACATAACGATAACCATCACTGGAAACCGCAACTTCCACAGCCTCCGAGATAGCACACCCAAGGCTGCCGGTGGTTCCCGGATACTCCGCATTGATCTTGCGGCCGATGTTCGTCTCCATCGACGGGGAAGGAGTAACTGTTGCACCGTAAGTCCGCATCACTTCACGGCGGAACGGCTTCTGCTCATAGGATACCTTGACCATGAACACTTTACAGTCCAGTCCGAAATATGCACAGGCCATCGAAAGAGCGGTGCCCCACTGTCCGGCGCCGGTCTCGGTCGTCACGCCCTTAAGGCCCTGCTTCTTCGCGTAGTAAGCCTGAGCACTGGCAGAATTAAGCTTGTGACTGCCACTGGTGTTGTTTCCCTCAAATTTATAGTAGATATGCGCGGGAGTTCCGAGTGCTTTCTCCAGGTTGTAAGCTCTTACAAGTGGAGAAGGACGATAGGTTTTGTAATAATCCTGAATCTCCTGCGGGATGTCAAAATACGGAGTATCATTGTCGAGTTCCTGCTGCACCAGCTCATCGCAGAACACCGGAGTCAGCTCCTCGGCCGTCATGGGTTTTCCGGTTCCCGGGTTTACCAACGGGAAAGGTTTGTTCTTCATGTCAGCGCGGACGTTGTACCACCTGGTCGGGATCTCGTTTTCTTCAAGATACATTTTGTACGGGATTTTTTTGTTCTCTGCCATTCTTTTGTCCTCCTTGATGCTGTTTTGTCTGAATGTATCGTGGGGAGGATAATCAAAGGAAACCGGCAATCCACTTCGCTGCCGCTAACCATATGTCCGCTCCGCGGACTGTCAGGTGTGCTACCCCTGACATAAGAAAATCCCCTTCTTTGAGGAAGGGGATTTTCTTATTATGGTTAAATAGAAAACTCCCGTCCCCACAACTAATGCAGGGACAGGAGTGCGTTAAACTGATTCGTCACTTCTGCGGTACCACCCGGCTTGACACAATAAACTGTGCCCACTCAGCGCACACCAGACTTCGATGTGCCGGTTTTGATAACGGAGCTCCGCTCCGGCGCCCCTACTGCCTTGCTAAGGGTTCGGTTTGCACTCGGAAGGCCATTCGCATTGCTTCCCTGCACCGCTTTCCACCAACCGCGGCTCTCTGTGGCATTTTCACAATGTTACTTTTCTTCTTCATCGCTTTACTGAGTCAAAGTTTATCATGCAATTCGCCGGCTGTCAAGTATGATTTTTGATATTTTAAGATGTTTTCGGTAAAAAATTTAGTAGTTTCTCGCCTGCCTGATATCCAGCCGCTCCTTCGCAAGGCTGACAGCCGCATTGATCATCACGCCGACAACAGCGATGAGCAGGATCGCCGCGATGTCGCCCGCCGACACTTTTGCCAGCTTAAGCAAACTGCGGAGAGGTGGGCACAGAAGCACCAGGAACTGCAGCAAAATGCTGACGCCTGTGATAATATTCAGTGCCTTGTTGTTCCAGGATTCCGGCGAGAAGAACGCCAGGTTTCCGGTGGTCTTGCAGATGTAGGCCATAAGCAGCTCATTGATCGCCAGGGTGCTGAAGCAGTACGTTCTGCACAGAGACAGCAGCTCGGGGTTTCCGTCCAGAGCTGTAAATATATTTGCAATGCCCTCTTTAAAGATGATGGGAAGAAGGAATGCCAGAAGCGCAGCCGCGCCGCTGATCAGGCCCTGGATTACAATATTCCCGTAATCGCGCTTATTGAGAAGGCCCGCCTTTACATCGCGCGGTTTCTCATGCATGACCGCGTTCGAGCCCTTGTCCATACCGAGCGCCAGTGACGGCGCCGTATCGGTCATCAGGTTGACCCAGAGGATCTGCACTGTGGAAAGCGGGGAGGAGAGTCCCGCGAACACAGCCGAAGCCATCAGCACCACCTCACCAAAGTTGGAGCGAAGCAGGTAGACGACCGACTTGCGAATGTTGTTGAACAGGTTCCTGCCTTCCATGACCGCATTCTTGATGGTGATGAAGTTGTCATCCACCAGGATCACTTCGGCGGCATCCTTGGCCACTTCGGTTCCGCCGATGCCCATGGACACGCCGATGTCGGCGGCCTTGAGGGACGGAGCATCGTTTACGCCGTCGCCGGTCATGGACACGATCTTGTCATGGCTCTGGAAAGCCTGCACGATCTGCACCTTGTTCTCGGGCGAAACACGCGCGAACACGCGATAATTAAGCACATCCTTTTTGAACTGTTCGGGGTCGTACTCGTCGATCTCTTTACCGGAGATACACTGGTCGAGACTGTCGGCGATGTTCAGTTCTTTGGCGATGGCGAACGCCGTGATCTTGTGGTCGCCCGTGATCATGGCTACATCGATGCCTGCTCCGTGGCATTCATCGACGGTCTCACGCACGCCTTCCTTCGGCGGGTCGATCTCTGCGGAAAGACCGGCAAAGATCATTCCTGTCTCCTGCGGCTTTTCATCGCCCTCACGATAAGCAAGCGCAAGCACTCTGAGTGCCTGTGAGCTCATGTCCTCGGCGCTGCGGGTGGCATTGTACACGTCCGTATTGGTGATGGGGCGTACTCCGTTTTTGTCGAGGATGCGGTCGCAGCCTGCGATGACGGAATCGATGGCACCTTTCGTATAGGATATGGTTCCACTTCCCGTTCTGCAGAGGACCGTCATCATCTTTCTGTCGGAATCGAAAGGAATCTCGTCAAAACGGTTGAGTTTGCTCATCATGCCGTCATATCCGGGGAATTCCTCTTTTCCATATTTGATGAAAGCGATCTCGGTCGGGTCGCCGATGCCTTCTTTTGTTTCTGTATCAAATTTGGCATCGTTGCAGGCGCAGAAGCCTTCCAGGAGTTTCACAAACAGCGGATCGCTCTTATCGATATCCTTGACGTCCGTCTCCTGTCCGTCCATATACCATCTCACAACGGTCATTCTGTTCTGTGTGAGGGTACCGGTCTTATCGGAGCAGATAACGTTTACCGCACCGAGGGTCTCAACCGCGTGGATCTGCTTTACGATGGCGTTCCGCTCGCTCATCTTTTTGATGCCGGCGGAAAGAACGATCGTTACTACAGTAGCAAGGCCTTCAGGGATGACCGCCACCGCGAAAGCGATGGAGATCATGAGTGTCTCGATCACTTCACTCTTATAGATCGTGATCTGGCACACGAACATCAGAATACAGAGGATGACGCCCGCAATTCCCAGCACCATCGAGATCTGGTTCAGGTTCTTCTGCAGAGGTGTTTCTTTTTTCTTTATGGAATGCAGCATTCCCGAGATCTTGCCGATTTCGGTCTTATCGCCGATATTCTCCACGACGCCTTCGCCGCGTCCGTATTCCACCAGAGAGGACATGTATGCTTTGTCCTTGCGGTCGGCCAGCGGTGTCTTATCGGTGCTCGCCTCATTTGCATCCTTCTCGACCGCAACCGACTCACCGGTCAAGGCCGACTCGTTGATCTTGAGGGAGCTCGTAGCCAACAGATGAATATCCGCAGGAACCACACGGCCTGCTTCCAGAATGACATAATCGCCGGGAACCAGATCCTCGGACGAAATTTCCTGCTCGGCACCGTCACGGATGACCACCGCGGTGGATACGCTCAGATGTTTAAGCGCTTCGACCGATTTCTCGGCAGATACCTCCTGCACCGTTCCGATCGCACAGTTAGCGATGACCACGATCGCGATGATCACCGCATCGATCACTTCGCCGGTCGCGAAGGAGATGATCGCCGCCACGATCAGAAGAATGATGAGGGGCGATGCAAACTGCGAGGCGATGACTTTCAAAAGCGACTGCTTATCCCCTTGTGTAAGTACATTTCTTCCCTCTTTTTGCCTGGCAGCCACTTCCGCGGATGTCAGGCCTTTTCTGCTTTTGTCTTCCATTTCTGCCACTCCTCTTCTTTCGGTTGACAAATCTGTATTTTTTGCAAGTTAAAGGTAACCGGCAATCCGCTCTGCGAACTGCCGGTTAGATTATAGCACATACGGAATTCATGAAACAAGAGTAGTTATACTTGTATTCAGGACCTGGTGTTACTATTCACATTCCAAAGGCTGCGAATAGTGACGGCACAGTGTTACCGGTTGCAAACATAAAGCTGTGAACAGTAATACGGAATAAGCTATCGGAACGTGTACGTTAAATATTTTCGCTGATCCGCTCAAAATCGATGCTGCACTGTCCTTCCGAAATATGCACAGGGACTTTGTCATGGAAAGTGTATTTTTCCGGTATAAGATCTTCATTCGAAAAATCGTACACGATTACTTCCCGATGTTTCGGATCGATGATCCAATATTCACGGACGCCTGCGTTTAAATACTTGTATGTCTTTAGCAGAAGGTCCTTGCAACGTGTCGAATCGGACAGGATTTCCACCGTAAGGTCGGGAGCACCGGCAATAGAACGCCTGCCTTTGTCAAATTCCCTGCATAACACAAACAGGTCCGGCTGCACCATGGTTTTCTCATCGTTATCCAGCTGCACATCGCAGGGAGACAGAAAAACCCTGCAAGGCAATCCGTGTGCATCCGCGCAGGCTCGAAACTGAATATGCAATTCCCCCAGGATCAGCTGATGTTCTGCCGAAGGAGCTGCCATGTCAAAGATCTCTCCATCGATCAGTTCCACTCTGCGCTCGTCCGGAATCGCATAATAATCCTCCAGGGTATACTCTCCCTGTTTTTTACACACGTATGCAGGCGCTGTTTCACGTAGTACCAAACCCTTCTCTCGCGGCTGCGGATTCTTTATTCCGGAAACCGTCCTGAGAACCCTTTCCAGTGCCTCTATTGTCCTCTGCCTTGGCGCAGTGGTTTTTCCGGAAAAAATCTTCTGAACCGTGCTGAAAGGCACCCCAGAAAGCTGCGCCAGTGTTTCGTTGGAAAGCCCGAGTTCTTTCTTGCGTTCCTTCATCTCTTCGATCGTCATGGCATACCACTCCTCTCTGCAATGGAATAAATACGGCTTATTTTATGTTCCATTATTGTACCTTATTTGTTCCATTTGGTCAAGGGAAAACACAGGGGGGGCGGTCCTTTTGTGTTCGATAAAAACACAGGGTGACGGTCCTTTTGTGTTCGACAAATACAAGTATATTTCCCGTATACTTTGTATCTCGAACACCAAAGGACCGTCCCCCTGTGTTCCGTGTGTTTCCATTTTTGTTACCAGATGTCTACGTCTCCGGTCTTTCCATCCTTAAGAACATAATACAGCTTGTTTTCGTCCACTCTGATATAAATATCGGTGGCGCCTACAGGTGTTTTCTTCACGATATCCTCGATCGAGATATACCCTCCCATAGGAGACTGTACAATGATGTTCGGAATACCGACAGCTTCTTTTACAGCTTCCTCTGTCACAGCTACTGCTTCCTCTACCGCTTTCTTTGCCTTGCGGCCGGCTTTCCTTACGGTCTTCTTTACTTCGATCTCATTGGCGACTGCAGCATCACTCTGCGCGGCATCTTCAACTGCCTTTTTTGCAGTTCTCGCGGCTTTCCTTACAGTCTTCTTCACTTCGATCTCGGTAGCTGTGGCAGTATCGGAGAGCTCCTTTGCTTTCTCTGCAATTGCATCCGGAATTTTAATCTTGCCGCTCTCGTATCTTCCCATCATCATTGGTGTGATGCCGAGGTGCTTTGCGAATTCGGATTTGGTTTCTTTTCTGTCTTCTCTGATTTTGGTGAGTTCTTCGTTTGTCATGGAGGTTCTCCTTTCCTTCTTTTTTCACTCTTATGATCTTGTGTCAGTCAAAAGTTATATAGCTCAGAGCTCACGCTCATGATACTGACTATATTATAATCGCACAATGAACCATTCTCAATCAAAATCTAAATAAAATGAAAAAATAAGTGTTTGAAAACACACGGGGACGGTTCTCATTGAGAACCGTCCCCATGTACTCATTCAGCAGATATCGCAATATCATGTTTGCATCAAATATTACCATGCTTATCTACCATAGCACGTTCCCACGCGCTTTTTTCCTTTTCCCGAAGTGCCTGATCGGCATACTGTGAAAGGGCGCCCCGCATTCCTTTTCTTTCACCCGCTTTAACCGGTTCCACAAATTCGTCCATAATCGTGATGATAACCCGTTGATTAGGCTTAGCTGTTATCTTCTCCAAAAGTTTGATTGTTGTTCCATCATAATAACCTTGAACAGCCACCATACAAAATCATCCTTTCATAATATGTGTTCAGATATGAAAATGAGGATCTGACCGCCCGCCATTTATCTAAGGAGCAGTACTCAAATTATTCAGTCAAAGGTTAATTTATCAAATAGAATACTATTTCACATCAAAGCTGTCAAGACAGCGGAACCTGTCTCAGCGTCTCACTCCTTCGCAAACAGCGCGCACTCCCCCGTCCTGTGGTAGTACGCTATGATGTGTTTAAGCCTCTCCTTGGACACCTTCAGCCTGCCTGACAGGCAGCTGAGGCAAAGATATTTTTCGGCTCCTCTGGAGACCAGTTTTTTGTAAAGCGAGATCTCGTCCCCTGTCTTTTATGCAGCCTTCTTATTATTCCTGATAAAGTCGATATAAACCGCCGCCAGAATAACGACGCCTTTTACAATGTACTGCCAGTTGGAGTTGATACCCATCAGGTTCAGACCATTGTTAAGGATACCGATGATCAGAACACCGATCAGTGTTCCGCC
>CADCPK010000459.1 GCA_902803215.1 uncultured Lachnospiraceae bacterium | reverse complement strand
GGGTGACAGGATTCGAACCTGCGGCCTCCTGGTCCCAAACCAGGCGCTCTAGCCAAGCTGAGCCACACCCCGCTGAAGTCATTTTATATCGTACTTATATTCACTTTGAATGCACGTCATTTGACGCAATAAAGATTATATTATAGGCGATAACAAATGTCAACCATTTTTTTCAGGGATTTAGATTTTTTTATTGCGATGACAAAGGGGGGATACAGCCGGAACCGTCCCTGCTGCTGTCCCTCCTGCCTTGCATGTTGCGTACACTTTGAAAATGTGTTAGAATTATTACCACAGAGAGAATGGAAAGATTTGAGACCTCGCATGGAGAGCGCGGGATTTGTGAGAGCATAATTCGTGCGGTTGGGAAATAAAGCACGGATGTGCAGGGGAACTGTTTATTGTTTTTCAAGGACTGGAGATAATTATGGAAATTCATGAATCAGCAGAAGATTATCTGGAGGCTATACTCAGATTATCTCAGAAAAGCAGCGAAGTAAGATCGGTGGATATTGCCGCCATGCTGGGGGTTTCGAAGCCCAGTGTAAGCCATGCCATGAAGCTGCTCCGTGAGGATGGCTATATTGCTATGGACCGTTATGGTACGGTGACGCTCCTTGATAAAGGAGCGGAGATTGCGCGCAGGATTTATGAGCGCCATCTGGTACTTTCTTATATGCTTGAGAGCCTTGGGGTTGATCCCGAGATCGCTATGGCTGATGCCTGCAAGATGGAGCATGATATCAGCGATGAAAGCTTTGCGGCACTGAAGGAGCACTTTGGGGTGCAGGCGTGTGCGGGGATGATGGATAAATAAGGAAGAATATACAGGGGAAAACACACAGGGACGGTCCCCGTGTGTTTTTAAGTTTCCGACACCTGCAGCTCCCTGCCGCCGGGCAGTTGAGCAAGGATGATGGCGGCGAACATCACGGCGCAGCCGAGCAGCTCGCGGGCTGTCATGGCCTGGCCGAGGATCAGCCAGCCGGCGAGCACGGAAATGCAGGATTCCAGGCTCATGATCAGCGAGGCGATGGTCGGATCGAGATTTTTCTGGCCGATGATCTGAAGCGTGTAGGCCACGCCGCAGGAGAGCGCACCTGCGTACAGGATCGGCTGCCATGCGGCAAGGATGGAAGAGATCTGCGGCTTTTCGAAGATCAGCGCGGGAATGCCGGAACCGATGCCGCAGACCAGAAACTGCATCATCGAAAGTTCAACCCCGCTCACCAGCGGAGAATAGTGATCCACGGCGAGGATCTGAAAAGCGAACAGAACCGCACAGACCATCACCAGAGCATCGCCATTGCTGAGCGACAGCCCCTCTTTCATACACAGAAGATACAGACCGATCAGCGCGATGAAGACCGCGGCCCAGATAAAGGGTCCGGTCTTTTTTTTGAGAAACATACCGAACACCGGAACCAGCACAATATAGCAGGCAGTGATAAACCCGGCCTTTCCCACGGTAGTGTACTTGATGCCGAACTGCTGAAAATTGCTCGCCAGACACAGGAACACACCGCAGACCAGGCCGCCTTCGATCAGCGTCCTGCGATTCCCCACGGGAGAAACGCCCTTCGCCCGGTCTTTCTTCCTGAGGATAAGGCACACGGGCGAGAGGACGATTATGCCGATAAAGCATCGCACCGAATTGAATGTAAATGGGCCGACATATTCCATACCGATGCTCTGGGCCACGAATGCCACGCCCCAGATCGTTGCGGTAAGGAGAAGCAGTAAGGAACTTTTGATCTGTGAATTATTGCCGTACATAGTAAGTCTGAAAATATTCCTTCCATGAATAAAGATAACCTGTAACCCGCCGCGTTGCTTGTGTCAGGTGTGGCAGAGGTCTCACCTGACAGCCCACGAAGTGGGCTATCAGTTACCTTTGACCTATGATGCTGAACAAATATTTACCTCTGATTCAAAGCGCATCAGAGAATAGCATTCTTCTTAGAGCATCGCATATTTAAGCACAAACAAAACCGCCAGCACATACATAAGCACGCTGATCTTTTTCTTTTTAACGCTTCCGGTGATCAGATTGATCAGCATGTAAGAGATAACACCAAGTGAAATACCGTCCGAGATACTGTAGAAGAACGGCATCGAGATGATGGTGATGAACGCCGGGATCGACTCGGTAGGATCGTTAAAATCGATCTTGAGCACGGACGACATCATCAGGAAGCCCACGATGATCAGGGCCGGGGCCGTTGCGAAGGACGGGATGGCCAGGAAGATCGGGGAGAGGAACAGCGACAGTGCAAACAGGATGGACGAAACGATGGAAGTAAGGCCTGTCCGTCCGCCTTCTGCCACGCCCGAAGCGCTCTCAACGAATGTGGTAACTGTGGAAGTACCGCAGATCGCACCGAAGGCAGTACCGATAGAGTCGGAAAGAAGAGCGCCTTTGATGCGCGGAAGCTTTCCGTCTTTATCCAGCATGTCAGCCTTGGAAGCCACACCGATCAGAGTTCCGAGAGTATCAAAAAGGTCTACAAAAAGGAAAGCAAACATGATGACAAAGAAGTTGAGTGTGTCCTTCGTGATCATAGAGAAGTCCATCTTGAAGAAAGTAGGAGCCATACTCTGCGGAAGGAAGCCCGCCGAGAAGTCCGGGATAAGGCTGTAAAAACCGAGTTCCGCATTCGGTACATAAAGTCCGGTAAGTTCGCAGATGATGCCGAGACCCCAGGTGATGAGAATACCCCAGAGGATATTTCCTTTCACGTTTTGGGCCAGGAGGACACCGGAGATAATTACCCCGAGCATTGCCAGGATCACCGTGATGCCCATGGAGTTAAAGGTACCGTCATTCAGCGATCCTTTTAAAGAGAAGATAGAAACCAGTGTGGAATCATTTCTGACCACGATCTTGGCGTTCTGCAGACCGATAAAAGCGATAAACAGGCCGATGCCTGCGGAAACCGCGTTTTTCAGGGTCATGGGGATCGCATTGAAGATGGCTTCACGCACGTTGGTAAGCGAGAGCACAAGGAAGATCACACCTTCGATAAACACTGCGGTCAGTGCCTGCTGCCAGGTGTAGCCCATGCCGAGAACTACGGTGTACGAGAAGTACGCGTTCAGTCCCATGCCTGCGGACAGTACAAAGGGATAGTTGGCAAACAGCGCCATGAGCAGTGTTGCGACAGCAGACGAAACGGCGGTTGCGGTAAACACGGCGCCCCGGTCCATGCCTGACGCTGAGAGGATGCTCGGATTTACTGCCAGGATATAGGCCATGGTCATAAAGGTGGTGATGCCGGCCATCACTTCGGTCTTTACATCGGTTTTGTTTTCTTTCAGATGAAAAATCTTATCAAGGTTCATTACTCTTTCCTCCGAGTGACATAAGCTGAGGGCAGGAACCCTGCCCTCGTATGGTTGATAGGTGTTTTTTTAGTTCTCTTTGCTCTTTACCTCGCGAAGCTTCATTGCACGCACCTTGAGCGGAAGACCGAACAGAGTGATAAAGCCGGAAGCATCGTGGTGATCGTACATATCGCCTGTGGTGAAGGAAGCAAGAGACTCGTTGTACAGGCTGTAGGGTGAAGTTGTGCCGGCTTTGATGATATTGCCTTTGTAAAGCTTGATCTTCACTTCGCCCGTAACATACTTCTGGGTCGACTCGACGAACGCCTGGATCGCTTCGCGAAGCGGGGTGAACCACTTGCCTTCGTAAACGATCTGCGCGAACTGAGAGCCGAGTTTTTTCTTGGTCTCGAGGGTATCGCGGTCGAGGATCAACTCTTCCAGCTGGTCGTGAGCCTCCATAAGGATGGTTCCGCCGGGGGTCTCATACACACCGCGGGACTTCATGCCGACAACACGGTTCTCGACGATATCGATGATGCCGATGCCGTTCTCGCCGCCCAGACGGTTGAGCTCGGTGATGATCTCGGAGACCTTCATGGCCTTGCCGTTCAGCGTCTTCGGAACACCTGCCTCAAAGGTCATGGTGACATCGGTCACCTTGTCGGGAGCTTTCTGCGGTGTCACGGAAAGGACAAGCATATCGTCATAGTTGGG
>CADCPK010000458.1 GCA_902803215.1 uncultured Lachnospiraceae bacterium | reverse complement strand
TTCGCTGCGCGGCACACCGGAATCGGCCAGTGCATCACCCAGAATATCTTCGTTTTTATAAAATGATGCTGTGTCAAACATGCGGATGCCGCTGTCGAGAGCCGCTTTGACAGCGGTACGCATCTCGCGTTCCCCTGTAACTTTATACACACCAAGGCCGGCGAGCGGAAGAGCGCGTTCGTCGTTCAGCATTAAATTCGGAATCTGGTCATTTAGCATAAGAAGTCTCCTTTTTATGATGTATTATCATAGCATAGAATACGGGAAGTTAAAAGAGCAGGCTGCTTCAAAAAGCATATTGTGATCATTCAGACGCAGACCCAAAAATGTACGCTGATATCAGGTGTATGCGAATATGGAATTGCATGACCATCTATATGGAATGAATCAAAGCGATGGTTTGTGTTGAATGGATAATAACCGGATAGTATAATATACATAAATCATACCTATCAAGTAGGATATTAAGAGAGGAGAAAGCAATGATCATCATCGGAGAAAAGATTAATGGAGCGATCCCTTCCGTTTCGAAAGCTATTCAGGAACGAAACGAAGACTGGATCCGTGATCTGGCGGTGAGGCAGACAAAGGGCGGCGCGGAATTCATCGATGTCTGCTCCTCTGTAGTAGAAGGCGATGCAGAGGTTCTTCACTGGCTGATCGATCTTGTGCAGGAAGTCAGTGATGCGAAAATCAGTATTGACAGCCCCAATGCGCGTTCCATTGTGGAAGCTATTCCTTACTGCAAAAAAGCCGGACTGATTAACTCTGTTTCCATGGAAGGAGACAAGATCGATATTGTTTTCCCCGTGATCGCCGATACGGAGTGGCAGGTTGTCGCGCTTCTCTGTGACAATAATAAAATTCCGGACGGAGTTGAGGACAGGATTGCCATCTTTGAGCAGATACTTAAGAAAGCGGAAGAATATAAAATTGATCCCTCGCGGATCCATATCGATCCCCTGGTGTTCAGCGTGGGTACTAAGCCGGATGCGTTCACAAATTTTGCGGCAGTGACCAGATATGTAAAGGAAACCTGTCCGTCGATCCATGTGACGAGCGGATTGTCCAATATATCATTCGGTCTGCCTTCCAGAAAAACGATCAATCAGTCATTTCTGGTTCTGGCGATGGCAGCCGGTATGGACAGTGCCATCATGGACCCGACTAACCGCGATATGGTTGGTGCGCTGTATGCGACGGAAGCTTTGCTGGAACTTGATGAATTTTGCCTGGAGTATATCAACGCCTATACGGAGGATCTTTTCAGAGAAAAGAAAAAATAGAAGCCCGATGGAAAGCAAAAAGGGATCGGAATGCTGCAATGAGATGGAAAGGAAGAAAGAGATTTGAAGGTGAGGAATCAGATATGAACAGAACACATACTCTTCATATAGAGATGACGCCCCCGAAACAGAATTCGCAGAAACTGGAGGAGGAACTGGAACGTTTTGCGGAACGGTTCGAGCGCATACAGGAAAGCGGATTTATCGCTTCAGTTACCGATAATGCCATGGGAAGACTGGCGTTTCAGTTATATGAACTGATCGATGAACTGGAGCTGGCTCCGCGGCCGGATCAGGTGCTGATTCATTTGAATACGTTTCATACAAAGGAAGTGTTGGATCACATACTGGAACATGCGAGGGCACATGGCATTCGCAACATTCTTGCATTGACCGGGGACGGTTCCGAAAAAATGTACAAACTGCAGCCGGAAGAGCTGGAAGCACCGGAAGCCGCAGTGACGACTTCTGTCGAACTGATCCGGTATATTGGCAGACACTACCCTGATTTTATTGTGGGCGCAGCGTTCAATCCCTATGAGCCTCCGGAATACGAATTTGCTAAACTGGAGAGAAAAATCGCCGCCGGGGCAAAGTATGTGATCACGCAGCCGATTGTCGGGAGAAACGCACAGGTCGACAGACTCCTCAGGGAATACCCGGATCTGCCGGTTATCGTAGAATGCTGGATGTCAAAGAAACTGTATCTGCTGGCCGATATTATGGAGAAGGATATTCCGGAAGATTATCCGTATGATCCAATGGCAGAACTGGAGGAACTTAGAAACATCTATCCCGACTGTTCTAATTATCTGGCCATGATCGGATACAAGACACAGTATCCGGTGATTGAAGAGCAGTTTTATGGGCTGCGTGAATAATAGAAATAATCAGAGTCATAACCTAAAAGGAATGGGTTCATAACCTGAAACTGTTTGCATTGCCCGTTTATCTAATATAAGATAATAGAAGTAATGTTCAGCTGCTTGGAACAAACAGATGTATGCGGGTATTAAAACAGGTATGAATCCAGGAGGTGGATGAATGGGCTTTAAATCAGATATCGAAATTGCACAGGAATGCGTCATGGAGCCGATCATCAAAGTGGCGGAGAGGGCCGGTATCGAAGAAAAGTATCTGGAGCAGTACGGCAAGTACAAAGCAAAAATTGATGACCGGCTTTTACAGGAAAAAGAAGGCCCGGACGGCAAATTGGTTCTGGTGACAGCCATCAATCCGACTCC
>CADCPK010000457.1 GCA_902803215.1 uncultured Lachnospiraceae bacterium | reverse complement strand
TCCTCGTTCCACCATGAAATGAAGCAGGGGGTGGTTCCCCCTGCTTCATTTCATGGTGGAACGAGAAACCGTCCCCCTGTTTCACTCACACTTCCGGCTCAATCAACCCGTAAGTGTTCCCTTTTCTCTTATAAACCACATTGACCTGATCGGTCTCTGCATTATAGAACACAAAGAAGTTGTGCCCCAAAAGTTCCATCTGCACACAGGCATCCTCGGGATACATCGGCTTGATATCGAACTTTTTGGAGCGGATGATCTTCACTTCATCGCTCTCTTCATAGTCGTTCTCGATAAAAGCCTTCTGGAAGTTTCCGGCGGCCTGCTGCTTCTGAATAATCTTATTCTTATATTTGCGAAGCTGGCGTTCGATCACTTCTTCAACCAGGTCGATCGACACATACATATCATTGCTTGTCTGTTCCGACCGGATGATATTTCCTTTTACAGGAATGGTGACCTCAATTTTCTGCCGTTCCTTCTCTATGCTGAGAGTAACATGGACATCGGTGTCCGGTGTAAAATACCTCTCAAGCTTTCCGAGCTTGTCCTCAACAGCTGTTCTGAGTCCATCAGAAACCGGAATGTTCTTGCCACTGATAATGAAATTCATAAATCCATCCCCTTTACTGTTTGATGAAAATATTATACCACACTCTGTGGGGATTTCCTATCTTTTTTATTAAAATTTAACAAATAACCGCAAATTATTTAGGCGTGAATGGCAGTCATTTGACTTCACACAATGCTCTGAACGGGATGCTGCCGCCGAAAATGTCCAGGGCACTCCCCACAGTCACATCAAGACGCCCACGGCCGTACGTCCGCAGGTCCTCAAGATCCTCAAGTGAGCCTACCCCGCCCGCGTACGTCACCGGTATCCTGCTGTGCCCGGCAAGAAGCGAGGCGAGAGAAGTCTCGACGCCCGAAGCCTTGCCCTCCACATCCACGGCGTGAACCAGGAACTCGCTGCACTTATCTTCGAGCATGCAAATCGTCTCGGGAGTAAGGCGCGTATCGGTAAATTTCTGCCAGCGGTCCGTCACGATATAGTAATCATCATCTTTCTTCCGGCAGCTCAGGTCAAGGACCAGCCGATCCTTCCCCGTTTCTCTCAGCATGCGGTCAAGGTTCTCCCACGAAATGCGGCCGTCCTTAAAGACATACGAGGTTACGATCACATGACTTGCCCCCGCTTCCAAAAACTCAGCAGCATTTTCGGGTGTGATGCCTCCCCCCGCCTGCAATCCGCCCGGGTAAGTCCCAAGGGCAAGAAGAGCCTGCTCCTTCGTCGCTTCATAGTAAGGGGAAGAAGCCGCATTCAGCATGATCACGTGCCCTCCGCTCACTCCGGCATCGCGATAGAGCGCGGCATAAAACCCGGCGTCCTGCTCCGCGACAAAATTTTCCTTCGCCTCATCCCCGGCATCCTTCAGGCTCCCGCCCACGATTTGCTTTACTTTTCCGTTATGTATATCGATGCATGGTCTGAATCTCATGATACCCCCAAACCTCAAACTGTCTGTCAATGCTAACCGACAGCTCGCTCCGTGAACTGTCAATTCAAGGTGTCCGACAATCCACTGCACTACTTGCCGCTAACCGGCAGCTCACACTGTGAACAATCGGCTAAAAAGGGACCCTTCCCTCTCCGAGGAAACGGCCCCTTTGCATTTTCGTATACTGTTTATCCTTCGATCACATCTGCCATATCATACCGCCCTGCAGGCTTTCCTGCCAGAAAAGCTGCAGCCGCCAGCGCACCTTTTGCAAAGATCGCCCGGGAGAAAGCCGTATGCTTAAACTCAACCACCTCGTCAGTCCCGGCGAAGATGATCTCGTGTTCTCCTACGATCGTTCCGCCGCGCACAGCGGAGATGCCGATCTCGTGCTCGTCCCTCTTCTGTCTGCGCTGACTGCGGTCATACACATAGTGATACTGACCGTCCATCGCCTCATTCAGGCTGTCAGCCAGGGCAATTGCCGTGCCGCTCGGGGCATCAAGCTTGCGGTTGTGATGTTTTTCCACGATCTCCATATCAAACCCCGCCGGCGCAAGGACCTTGGCCGCGTCACGGATCAGTTTGAGCAGTATATTAATGCCCAGCGACATATTCGCGGACTTGAGGACGGCGACCTTTTTGGCGACCTCCTCTACACGTGCGAGCTGCTCATCCGAGAGCCCTGTCGTACAGAGCACAACAGGAAGAGATCTCTTCTCGCAATAATCAAGCAGGGGATCCACAGCCTTAGCGATCGAAAAATCCACGACCACGTCCGCCTCTTCCTTGCATTCATCGAGCGACAGATATACCGGGTAATCATTCTTTCCCTGATCTGCAATATCAACTCCCGCAACGATGCACACAGAAGGATCCTTCTCCGCAAGTTCGGTGATCACACGCCCCATGTAGCCGTTGCATCCATGCAAAATAATTCCGGTCATTTATCTCTTCCTTTCCTCACTCCGCAAGTTTAATGCCAAAGTCTCTCATCGCCTGTGCGAGCACTTTTTTATGATCGTCTTCCATCTCGGTGAGAGGTCCGCGGAGCGGTCCGACACCGAATCCCATCATATTGAGCGCTGCTTTGACAGGGATAGGATTGACTTCGCAGAACAGAGCACTGCAAAGCGGGATAGCTTTAAGCTGAAGCTCTGCTGCCCCTTTCACATCGCCGGCATGGAATTTGGCTACCATGTCATGTGTCTCTTTGGGAGCCACGTTGGAAAGGACCGAGATAACGCCCAGGCCGCCGAGCGAAAGGATCGGCAGGATCTGATCGTCATTTCCCGAATAAAGCTCAATGCAGCCGTCGGCCATGGACATCAGCTTCGCCACCTGCGAGAGATTGCCGCTTGCCTCTTTGATCCCGACGATGTTCTTCACATTTTTGGCCATGTACACTGCTGTGGCCGGCTCGATATTGCAGCCGGTCCTGCTCGGTACATTGTAAAGGATCACCGGCGTATCCGGGATCTCCTCGGCGACGGTCGTAAAATGCCTGATCAGGCCCTTCTGGGTCGCTTTATTATAGTATGGTGTAACGAGAAGTACCGCATCCGCCCCGTAAGAAGCGGCTTCGGTAGAAAGCATGACCGCGGTCTCTGTCGAGTTCGAACCTGTTCCCGCAATGACAGGAATACGGTGATTGACTGTCTTTATGGCAAAGTCGATCGCTTTCAGATGTTCTCCGTGTGTCAAAGTAGAAGACTCGCCTGTGGTGCCGCAGATAATGATCGCGTCCGTTCCGCCTGCGATCTGAAATTCGATCAGCTCGGCAAGCTTATCATAATTGACTCTTCCGTCATCGTACATCGGCGTTACGATCGCACACCCTGCTCCTTTAAAAACTGCCATTCTTAATCCTCCCTGTCATTCTCTGCTGTACGCTGTTGTCGTAAGTTCGGTCACACTGTCGATATAGCCTTTGATCTCTTCGGGAAGCGCTCTGCCTGTCATTACAACGTGCATCCGTTCATCTTTCATCTTAAGGATCTCGGCCAGCGTATCCGCATCGACTATGCCTTTCTCGGGGAGCCCGAGGATCTCATCCAGCAAAAGAAAATCGCACTCATGTGTACTTACCACTTTTCTGGCGAAATTGACGCCGTTGACGATATTGCGCCTTTCTTCCTCTTTTTCTTTTTCGCTGAGTTCCTCGTAGCAATTATCCATCTTTTCAAAACGGAATATTTTGATGTCATGCCCCTCCAGTTCCTCGAGGAAATCGAGTTCTCTTCTCTCCTTGCCCTTCAGGAACTGAATGATGATCACGCTCTTCCCCTGGACAGACGCTCTCAGGCTTTGTCCGATCGCGAGCGTTGTCTTGCCTTTTCCGCCCCCACAGTATATTTCGGTAATTCCTTTATCCATTTCTCTTCCTCTCAAGTGCTGTACGGGTAACTTATACTCACACACAAGTTATCCTTATATTAGCCCGGAAAGGATAAAAATGCAACAAATTGTTACTATTCGCAGCCGAATCGCGCACTTACTGCGGATTCGGCCATAAAAAGCGAAGCATGCGGGGGCATATGCGGCAGAAATCAGTTTTCTTCTTTATCGGCAAAATGTGCAACTCTCTTTACAGAGACTTCGTACGTTGTTTTCTTCTCCGTTTCGTTCTGTGCGGTACGTCGGATATAATCACGGCTCTGGATCCTTCCCTGTATACTCACTCGGTCTCCCATGGAGAAATGCGCGGCAAACCGGGCGTCTCTCCCCCAGCAGATACATGGGATATAATCATTTTTGCCATAATTTCGACTGACCGAAACCATCAGCTGCGTGAGCTCTCTGCCCAGCGGCGTGACCCGGTACACAGGCGGCTTGCAAAGAAATCCTTCTATATTAATAAAGTCTTCTTCCTTTGCTTTTTTCTCTTCTTTTCCGTTTAACAGCCTTATATTATGGACAAACACCGACATCGGCGGTCTTCCGGCTGCCTTGACCGATGTATGATGATTGTAAGAACGCAGCTCCCCTTCCAGTGCGATCTTTCTTCCTGCATAGCTGCTGTCCATGTCCAGCAGCCTGTCCGATACCATCAGGGGGATCCTGTCCTTCGTATCGTTAAGCCTGTCCACCAGTATGGTTGTCTTGTAAAAACCTTCTCCAAAACTCTCGTGGCTGAAATCAAACTCCTTGTCTACTTTTCCGACCATGGATACCCGATTCAGCTTGTGCTGTTCTTTTTCGCGCAATGTATATCTCTCCTTCATTAACTTAAATACATTAAGCAGTTACTAATCGCAGTCTTAACGCTGTGAACAGTACTGCTAAACAATCAACTGTTATCTCGTAACTGTTCAGTCACAAGCTCCTTCACAGTTACGAAATCTCTTTTGTACTTCAGTCCGGACTTCATTACCTGTATATTATATGCAGGACCCTCATTTTTCAGACCCTCCATAAAAGGATTTTTTAAAAAAACTTGTAATCCTTAGAAAATATGTTAAACTAAGTGGATGCTACAAGATTTGCCGTCCCTTTTTGACGGCGGAACGGAGAAATACAGATGAAGATCAAACGCGAAGATGTCAGAAACGTAGCCATTATCGCCCACGTCGATCACGGCAAGACCACACTGGTCGATCAGCTGCTTAAGCAGAGCGGCGTTTTTCGTGAGAATCAGGAAGTTCAGGAGAGAGTCATGGACTCCAACGATATCGAACGGGAAAGAGGCATTACCATCCTTTCCAAAAATACTGCGGTTCATTATAAAGGGGTCAAGATCAACATAGTCGATACACCCGGCCATGCAGACTTC
The DNA here is from genome assembly GCA_902803215.1 of uncultured Lachnospiraceae bacterium. Lineage (GTDB taxonomy): Bacteria > Bacillota > Clostridia > Lachnospirales > Lachnospiraceae > Blautia_A. The sequence goes on along the minus strand of CADCPK010000457.1, from coordinate 1,479 downwards.
GGCGGCGAAGTCGAGCGTGTTCTCAAGATGGTGGACGGCGTCATTCTTCTTGTAGATGCCTTTGAAGGCGCCATGCCGCAGACCAAGTTTGTGCTTAAAAAAGCGCTGGAACTCGATTTACATGTGATCGTATGTATCAATAAGATAGACAGACCGGAGGCGCGTCCGGATGAAGTGATCGATGAAGTCCTTGAACTTCTCATGGATCTGGATGCCTCGGACGAACAGCTCGACTGTCCGTTCCTCTATGCATCGGCCAAGACGGGACATGCGGTTCTCGACCTTAAGGATACCCCCGAGAATATGGAGCCTCTGTTTGAGACCATTCTCAAATATATCCCTGCTCCCGAAGGCGATCCCGAGGCAGATACCCAGGTGCTGATCAGCACCATCGATTACAACGAATATGTGGGCCGTATCGGTGTCGGAAAAGTCGAGAACGGTACCATTTCCGTCAATCAGGAACTGCTGCTCCTCAACCATCACGACATGAACAAGCGCGTGAAGGTAAAGATCAGCAAGCTCTATGAGTTCGACGGTCTGGACAAGGTAGAAGTAAAGCAGGCATCCGTCGGTTCCATCGTGGCCATCTCGGGCATCTCGGAGATTCACATCGGCGATACCCTCGCATCGGGGGACAATCCCGAGGCGATCCCCTTCCAGAAGATCTCGGAGCCCACGATTGCGATGAACTTTATGGTCAACGACAGTCCGCTGGCCGGTCAGGAAGGCAAGTATGTCACCTCCCGCCACATCCGCGACCGTCTGTACAGAGAGCTCAACACCGACGTGAGCCTCAGAGTGGAAGATACCGACACTACCGAATGCTTCAAGGTTTCGGGCCGCGGCGAGCTGCATCTTTCGGTGCTGATCGAAAACATGCGCCGCGAGGGCTACGAGTTTGCCGTGAGCAAGCCAGAGGTTCTGTATCATTTTGACGACCGCGGCCGCAAGCTTGAGCCTATGGAGATCGCTTACATCGACGTCCCCGAAGAATTCTCGGGCACAGTCATCCGTATGCTGAGCGAGCGAAAGGGCGAACTTCAGGGCATGAGCACCGCCAGCGACGGCTCCGTGCGTCTTGAGTTTAACATTCCCTCCCGCGGACTTATCGGTTTCAGGGGCGATTTCCTTACTTCCACAAAGGGAACCGGCATTCTGAACACAATGTTTGACGGCTATTCTCCCTACAAGGGAGACTTCCCCTATCGTAAGCAGGGCTCTCTGATCGCCTTCGAAGCCGGCGAGACCGTCACCTACGGCCTCTTCTCCGCCCAGGAACGCGGCACCCTTTTTGTGGGCCCCGGCGAGAAAGTCTACAGCGGCATGGTCATCGGCCAGAGCGGCAAAGGCGAAGACATCGAACTCAATGTCTGCAAGACCAAGCATCTTACCAACACCCGCTCCTCCAACGCGGATGAAGCGCTCAAGCTTACTCCACCCAGGAAACTGAGCCTTGAGCAGGCCATCGAGTTTATC
>CADCPK010000456.1 GCA_902803215.1 uncultured Lachnospiraceae bacterium | reverse complement strand
TATACTGCACAGCCTGGAATTTCCGAATAAGGAAGTGTCGATCATTTGCCGCAAGGAGCTGCTGAGCTATCTTAAGGACGAGCAGATCATCGCGCCTGCTCCTGCTCTTCTGCTGCAGGATGCGATATATAATCATAATGCGTCAAGGTTCCAGCAGGCGCTTAAGCAGCTGCTGTATCAGTCTATTCGCAGTAATAAGGAGCCTGGTGAGGCCTATTATCAGTCGTTGTTTACGGGGCTTATGCTTCTTTCAGAGGAGGCCTACAGTATCGTGGAGGCGCCCGCCGCACCGGATAATTTTGAGCTGCAGCTGATCCCCCTGAACGATGAAGGGATGCCGGAGGTTAAGATTGAGATTAAGGCGGGGAAGACGGTGAAGTTGCTGTATTCGAAGCAGGTGTGATTTTTTTAATGGTGTCAGGTACCGTGAACAAATTATGAACAAGGGAGCCCGAAACACTTGCGAAGCAGAAGTGTTCGAGGCTCCCTTGTTCATAATTTGTTCACGGTACCTGACACCATTAAATTTATACTCCGAAGAACTGTTTCAGCCCAAGCACCAGCCCATCCGCTATCCTCGCCTGAGTTTCGGGGGAGCAGTCGGAGACACGGTCGCCGCACTCCACGTCTACTGAGGGGACGGTGGAATATGAGGTCTGGGTGAGGTCCAGGGGCATCATTCCGCCGCTGAAAAGAGGCGTGCCCACGGTGCTCTGGCCGTTGATCAGGCACTCGGCAAGAGCCAGATGCTGCTGATAGTGTGAGGCTACCGGCTCCATGGCGCGGTATGATGCTACGTCGGGCACGGTTATGCAGAAGAATCCTTTGTCCGAATCGCTGCTGTCGTAGTGGATGGCGAGGTGGCAGTCGGCGTTCTGGTTTGCTATGACGGATCTTGCGATATTGTCGAGCTGAACATCGTCGCTCTCGCGGATCATCAGCACATTGAAGCCTTCGGCGAGCAGCTTCTCTTTGAGGATAAGGGCAAGCGAAAGATTGACCATGCCCTCGGGTCTGCCGTCGGCCATCATGCACCCGCTTGATACCGCTATGGCCTGGGTTGCTCCCGCTGCAGTGGAGCCGCCGGTAACCTTGGGGGTTCCATCCGGGTGGCACATTGTCATTGCGCTCTCGCCGCCGGCTGTGCCGTGTCCTGCGTTTACGCACACAGTAAAGCCATTTCCGTTCTCTGAGCGATATAGCGTAGCGGCTCCTGTATGAATCACGGAGTAGTTGGCGAACTGCCATTCGGGATTCCATTCGATCGTCTCGACAGTGGGCTCTGCGCTGCTGCTGAAGACGCTGCTGCCTTCGCTCGCTTCAGAGGGACCTGTAAGCATGCCCTCGCCTTGGATCGGTTCGGAAGGCCCCGTAAGCATGCCTTCACCCTCGATCGGCACATCGTATTCTTCGGCAGGAACGATCGTCTCCGATGCAAGCACCGCTGCGCCTCCGTACGTCAGTGACAGAGTCGCAATTGTGATGGCCGTTATTGTTGATAAGCACTTATTCATATCATTTCACTCCCCTTATATTCTTTCCGTTACTGTTCGCAGTCTTTTGGACTGTGAACAGTAACCATTTATGATCATTATACCAAATTCATTATACACCGAAAATATCAAATTTTGTCCCTCATTTTCTGCAAATCGAACGGCAAATGCCCCCTCACAAAAAAGTTCTCCGCGACCCATACACGGGTCACGGAGAACTTCTTTTTTATGCAGCTGTATCTATCTGCTTTTTATTTTTTCATGATAACCGCATCACTGCCTGCCGGGAAACGTTCGACATGCTGAACATCACTGTCATCATCATCCGTTATCTGATCGACAATGCACACATTTCTTGTGTAATGATACATCTCTGTGAGTGTGATCTTCTTATCGCCGTTATAATCGCAGGGGATCTTACCGCTAAAGTTTCCATACGGGAAGCTGCAACCGGCTCCTGCCACAAAGGCGCGAGCGAATTTTCCGCCAAATACTCCACCGCCGGGCATATCATTAGTCAGCTCGCCTTTTGTTCCTGCAGTAAGCACGAGGAACTTGCTCACTCTGAGTTCACCGTCCTTACTCTGCGCGTCAACTCTCGCAAAAGCATCAATAGCTGCCTGATTGAATCTCGCAGGATCAAACGCACCCTTTGCGATTGAATTTCCGCTATAGCAGCAGTCCAGAACTACGACAACCTTGCCGGGGATCTTATTAAGGGCTGTTGCCAGTGTGCTGAAGTACAGTCTGGACCCGTCTACGCCAACCAGATAACCCTGTATACCGTTGAATCCGCCATGACCGCTGTAGAAGAACAGCGAAACATCGGTCGATGCAGCTCCGCTGAGTGCAGCGTCGATCGAGCTCAGAATCTGTGAGCTTGTCAGATCCGCTTTCTTTGTGGACTTGTAATTATACTTGCCAAGTGTAGCCGCCATCGCCTGAGCATCGTTTACCGGGCCGCGCAGAGGATTTGCAGCCGTATATTTATTATTACCTATGCAAATCGCACGATATACCGGCGGTTTTGCCGGGGTAGTCACAGTAAAGACCGAGGTGAAGCAGCTGTAATTGACTCTTAAGTGACCGCTTACACTATAACGATAGAAGGATCTCATTCGAATATAATATTTTGTGCTTGCCGAAAGCCCTGTTATTGTATAGGCACTTTTGGCCGGTCCCATATTGATTCTTTTGAATGAGCCGGTTCTCTTGCTGAGATCGTTTGCCGTTTTTGCGTATTCAATCTGAAAACCGGAGATAACTTTACTGGTGCCGATCAGGTCCCACTTGAGTTCGATCGAGCTGTAGGTTTTCGGTTTTTTGGATGTAAACTTAGCCGGCATAACACGGACAATTCTGGGTTTGTTGCTCAGTGCAGTGTTATTGCCCGAGCTGTCAACCGCACGTACCGTATAAACAAACGTCTGGCCATAGAGGTTCTTGGACACTGAGTCAATATAAGTGTTATCCTCGGAAGGCGCTGCGGAGCCTATCAATTTGGTAACCCCTTCTTTTGCGCTGTAACGGTAGAATTTGTACTCCTTAACGCCGGTCTGCGGTTTTACCACAATGGCTATACCGTTTTTGGAGTTGTAGACCGTACGGATCTGCGGTGTGCTGATCGCCTTTGAAAGCGCGGTCTCTTTGTCGGGAGTTCCACTTTTTCTAATGGCTGTTGCGGCGTTTACGCCGACCGACGAAAGCATCATGATCATGAGCGCGCTTATGAGTAATAATAAATACTTTCCTCTCTTCTTCATCGCTTCTCTCCTTTTTTGGTACGTATTTTCTTCCCCTTTCGGAATCCTGTAACAGTAGCGGGAATACCGCTAAAACATATATTTATTATACATAATCTTGTTCTTTGGCGCAAGCGAAAGCACAAGATTTATGAATTTCAACAAATATTTATAATAATTGTAATAAAAAGGACACATTCCTTCGAGATGTGTCCTTTTTGCGCAATTATGGTTTCCACAGCTTTTCCAATATGATGTGATACCACTTCTTTTCGGGTGTATCGAGCGCCACTTCATACGTCTTTCTGATCCACTCCGTGATGATCGTGATCAGGAGCGGCGAGAAGGTCATCAGCACGAACACCAGGATGATCATGCCAAATTCCAGTGCTTTAAGCGACAGCAGATTCTGGGCGATCACCGCGGCGGCAAAGAACACCAGCTGCATGCTGTAGATGATAAAAGTACGGAAGCGGTTCATCGGTGCATACACCGTTTTGAGCGCTGCCATATAGTTCCAGCCCGTCACCAGGAAGCAGGCCGTGCCCAGCATCGCGGTTGAGCGGTACACGTTCTGGCTCACCAGCATGACCGTGAAAACACATCCGGTGATGGTCATGGCCGCCGGGAAGGCGTTCATAAACACATG
>CADCPK010000455.1 GCA_902803215.1 uncultured Lachnospiraceae bacterium | reverse complement strand
GAAAAGCGTCCGCAGCGTCCGGGACAGGGAAGACCGAGGCCGGGAGCAGCACGTCCTGCGGCAGCGGGAGAACGCAGACCGGCAAGATCCGGCCAGGCGCCTGCGGCCGAAGCAAAACCGGCAAGAGTACAGGGAGCTCCGCAGCCTGCAGAGGAAACATCCGTTGTAAAACCGAAGACAGAAGCGGCAGTTTCCGCCGTAAAGGCAGAGCAGCCCGCACCGGCACCGGTTAAGCCTGAAGAGACAAAAACATCGGCTGCCGCTGCTGCACCTGCTCCGGAGGTGAAAAAGCAGGAAGCACCCGCTGCAGAGAAAAAACCGGCGGCTGCTCCGGAACCGGAAAAACGGCAGCCTGAGCAGGTGACCGAAAAAACTGTCGCCAAAGCAGAAGAGAAAAAGGCTCCCGAGCAGAAAGTTCCCGAGCAGAAAGCTCCGGAACAGAAAGCTCCCGAACAGAAAACACAGGAGCAGAAGGCCGCTCCGCAGGCTGCACCTGCAGAGGAGAAATCGGCAGCTCCTTCTCAGCCGGCAGCCCCGGAACCTGTGAAAGCTGAGCAGACTGCAGCTCCGACAAGAAGCGATTCGGGCTCACAGAACCGTACACAGGACAGAGCACCGCAGAACCGCGACGGAAGACCGCAGCAGCGCGGACCGAGAACGGATAACCGCAGCGACTTCAAAGGTGAGAGAAGGAACGACGGCAGACCGGACAACCGCGGCGGTGAGAGAAGAGACGGCAGCAGGCCTTATAACCGGGATGGTCAGAGCGGCCAGAACCGTGCACCCAGACAGAACGACGGCAGCCGTCCGCCGTTCCGCAGAGAGGGCGGCGATGCGCAGCGCGGCAGAGGTCCGCAGGACGGACAGAGACGTTACGGTCAGGGACGGCCGGGGGCAGGCGCTCCTGTTTCGGGAGACGGCCCCTCCGGAAGACCGCAGAATCGTGGCGGCAGTGCACGTCCGGGTGCCGGACGCCGCAGTGAAGCTGCTTTTGCTCCCGATCTGAGCAAGAGCGGAAAAGACAGCAGGCGCGACCGCGACAGAGATAACAAGAATAAGAAGAAAGACTTTGAGAAGACCGGAAACGGCTCGAGAAGACCGAACCAGGGCGGCTATGGCAAGGGACAGAATGTTCCGAAAGCCCTTCAGAAACCGACGCCTCATCAGAAACAGGAAGAGAAGAAGCCCGAGATCAAGGAGATCATCCTTCCCGAGAAGATGACGATCAGGGAGCTTGCCGAAGCGATGAAGATGCAGCCTTCGGTGATCGTGAAGAAACTGTTCCTCCAGGGCGTGATGGTCACCGTGAACCATGAGATCGACTTCGAAAAAGCACAGGAGATCGCTCTGGATTACGATATCATCGCCGAGAAGGAAGAAAAGGTAGATGTGATCGAAGAACTCCTGAAAGAGGATGAGGAAGACGAAGCGGATATGGTTGCAAGACCGCCGGTCGTCTGCGTAATGGGTCACGTCGATCACGGTAAAACATCACTGCTCGATGCCATCCGTAACACCAATGTTACGAGAGGCGAAGCCGGCGGTATCACACAGCACATCGGTGCATACGTGGTCAACATCGACGGACAGAAGATCACTTTCCTCGACACACCGGGCCATGAAGCGTTTACCGCCATGCGTATGCGCGGCGCCAACGCTACCGATATTGCCGTTCTTGTGGTAGCTGCGGACGACGGTGTCATGCCGCAGACGGTAGAAGCGATCAGCCACGCCAAAGCGGCGGGTGTCGAGATCATCGTTGCCATCAACAAGATCGATAAACCGGGCGCCAACGTCGAGAGAGTCAAACAGGAACTCACCGAGTACGAGCTGATCCCCGAGGACTGGGGCGGCAGTACCGTATTTGTCCCGGTTTCCGCAAAAACGGGAGAAGGACTGGATAACCTTCTGGAAATGATCCTTCTGACCGCGGAGGTTTCCGAGCTCAAAGCCAATCCGAAGCGTGCCGCCAGAGGTCTGGTCATCGAGGCACAGCTGGATAAAGGTAAAGGACCGGTCGCTACGATCCTTGTGCAGAAGGGTACACTTCATGTCGGCGACTTCATCGCTGCCGGAGCATGCAGCGGTAAAGTCCGTGCGATGATGGACGACAAGGGAAGACGAGTGAAGGAAGCCGGCCCGTCAACACCGGTCGAGATCCTCGGCCTCGGCGATGTGCCGAACGCAGGCGAGATCCTGATGTCCTTCGACAGCGACAAAGAAGCAAAGAACTTTGCCGGCGCATTTGTATCCGAGAACAAGAACCGTCTGCTGGAAGAGACAAAGAGCAAACTGTCGCTTGACAATCTGTTCGATCAGATCCATGCAAGCGACCTCAAGGAGCTTCCGCTCATCGTCAAGGCAGACGTACAGGGTTCCGTGGAAGCAGTCAAGCAGAGTCTGCTCAAGCTTTCCAACGAGGAAGTCATCGTCAAAGTCATCCATGGCGGCGTAGGTGCCATCAACGAATCGGATGTCAGCCTTGCATCTACTTCCAATGCGATCATTATCGGCTTCAACGTACGTCCCGATGCTCTGGCCAAACAGCTGGCAGAGCAGGAAAATGTCGATATGAGACTCTACAAGGTCATCTATCAGGCAATCGAGGATGTCGAGTCTGCGATGAAGGGTATGCTCGATCCTGTATTCGAAGAAAAAGTGATCGGACATGCGGAAGTGCGCCAGCTGTTCAAGGCATCCGGCGTCGGTACCATCGCGGGAAGCTATGTAACGGACGGTGTATTCCAGCGTAACTGCAAAGTAAGAATAACAAGAGAAGGCGAGCAGGTTTACGAAGGCGAGCTTGCATCGCTCAAGCGCTTCAAGGATGATGTGAAAGAAGTTAAGGCAGGCTACGAATGCGGCCTGGTATTCAAAGACTACAACGAGGTCAAAGAAGAGGATCAGGTTGAGGCTTACATCATGGTTGAGGTGCCGAGGTAAGGAGGTACTGAATGAGAAAAAACAGTATCAAAAATACCAGGATCAACGGAGAAGTCCAGAAAGAACTCTCCAACATTATACATAACGAGATCAAAGATCCGAGGATCAGTCCGATGACCTCCGTCATTTCGGCGGTGGTCGCACCGGATCTCAAGACATGCAAAGCGTACATCAGCGTGTACGGAACTCCGGAAGAAAAGGAGGATACCATGGCAGGCCTTAAAAAGGCGGAGGGATTTATCCGCCGCCTTCTGGCCTCTAACATGAATATGCGCAATACGCCGGAGATCCGCTTTGTTCTGGACGAATCGATCGAATATGGCGTGAGTATGTCCAAAATGATCGATGAAGTAGCGGCAAAAGATAAAGCCGCCGATGATGCGCGTGAAGAGGCAGAAAGTGAAGTACAGGGAGGCATTGATGATCGATAATATATCGGAAGTTCTTGATGGGGTGAAGACCGTCGGAATAGGAGGTCATGTAAGACCGGACGGAGACTGCATCGGCTCCTGTCTGGCGCTGTATCTGTACCTTCGCCGCAATTACCCTGAGATCGAAACGGATATTTATCTGGAAGAACCGAGACCGGTGTTTTATTTTCTCGGAGGGTTTGACGATATCCGCACGGAGGCCGGGGAAGAGAAGCAGTACGACTTGTTTATCACCTGTGATGTCAGTGCCCGTGCCAGGATCGGAGTTGCCGGGGATCATTTTGACAAGGCGGCAAAAACGGTCTGCATCGATCATCATGTAAGCAACTCGGGATTTGCCGATGTCAATCATATCCGCGGCGGGATCAGTTCTGCAAGTGAGGTCCTCTACGGGCTGCTGGACAGGGAAAAAATAGACTGTGGTATCGCAGAGACCCTCTATACGGGAATCGCACATGATACCGGAGTGTTTCATTATTCCTCGACAACGCCCGAGACCATGCGGATCGCCGCAGATCTCATGAGCTTCGGCTTTGATTTCGGACGGATCCTGGACGACACATTCTTCAAAAAAACATATCTGGAAAACCAGGTGATCGGACGTGTTCTTGCGGAAAGCATCATGCTTGGAGGCGGGAAGTGCGTGGTCGGCAGCCTGAGAAAAAAGGATATGGACTTTTATCAGGTAAAACCTGTCGATCTGGATGGCGTCATCGCACAGCTCAATCTCACATCGGGGATCGAGGTGGCTATTTTCCTCTATGAATTCGAGACATTGCACTATAAAGTGAGCCTTCGGTCATCGGGCCATGTGGACGTGAGCAAAATTGCAATGTTCTTCGGAGGGGGTGGACATGAAAGAGCCGCAGGCTTTGAAATGAACGGAACCTTCTATGATATCGTGAACAACATTACGGAACAGATCGAAAAGCAGTGTCCATTATGAGAGACGGAATTATCGTAGTATGGAAAGAACCGGGGTATACATCCCACGACGTGGTGGCCTGCCTCAGAGGAATTCTTCATATTAAAAAGATCGGTCATACCGGTACGCTGGACCCCATGGCGGAGGGAGTGCTTCCCGCCGCGGTGGGCAAGGGGACCGGGCTTGTGGAATATCTGACGGAAAAAAGAAAAACCTACGAGACAGTCATGCATCTGGGCGTTGTCACCGACACGCAGGATGCAACGGGGACTGTCATCAGGGAACTCCCTGCCCGGGTCACCGGGGAACAGATCCAAGAAGCAGTGCGTTCATTTATCGGTGAACGTCTGCAGATCCCTCCGATGTATTCCGCTCTGAAGGTGAACGGCAAGAAGCTCTATGAGCTGGCCCGCGAGGGAAAGACCGTCGAGCGAGAAGCGAGGCCGGTGACATTTTACGATATTGAAGTGACCGGCATTTCGCTCCCTCTGGTAAGCATGAGGGTGACCTGCAGCAAAGGAACATATATAAGGACGCTGTGCCACGATATCGGCGAGACACTGGGGTGCGGCGGAATGATGGAGTCGCTGGTACGGACAGCATCGGGGCAGTTTACAAAAGAGCAGGCCCTTTCCCTCGAGCAGATCAGAACCGCAGTTGCTGAGGGAAGAGAGGATGATACGATCATCCCGGTCGAAGATGTGCTGTCGGAATATCCGCGGGCCTTCGCTGATACGACGACCGATCCGCTTCTGAAAAACGGCAATCCGCTCGGCGAGCACCTTGTGCATCCGGACAGGGAACCCGGAGGGGACAGAAAAGTGAGAATGTACCTTTCGGACGGGACATTTGCGGGACTTTATGTCTATGAACCGAACAGGAAAAGATATAAGCCCTCAAAAATGTTTTTATCTATATAGCATACTATTTCTTAAAACATGGAATACATTCAGATTGAAAATGAATTTCCACACCTTCCCTCCAGTGCGGTCACGCTCGGAAAATTTGACGGGATACACCGCGGACACAGGCGGCTTGTGGAAAATGTGATAGATTGGAAAGAAAAAGGCTCGGCAGCGGTCATGTTTGCCTTTAACGTCAATGAAAAGACCATACTTTCGCGCACCGAAAGAAGACGGATGGCGGAGGAGCTGGGGCTTGATTTCCTTATAGAGTGCCCGCTGAATGAGCATATCAGACACATGAAGGCAGAGCGCTTTGTAAAAGAGATACTGGCCGGCGACCTGCACGCCGTTAATGTGACGGTAGGGGAGGATTTCCGGTTTGGATTCGAGCGGAAGGGTACTCCCGAGCTGCTCACCCGGCTGTCCGACCGGCTCGGATTTGAGACGGATATCATTCCTTTTGAGACGGACGGCACCCGCAAGATCAGCAGCACTTACGTCCGCGAGGAGCTGCGAAGAGGCAACATGGAAAAAACGATGAAGCTTCTGGGAGCACCGTTTCGTCTGGATGCGGTCGTAGAGCATGGACGCGGACTGGGGCATATAAAACTTCTGCCTACGCTGAATCTGATCCCCCCGGAGGACAAACTGATGCCTCCCAACGGGGTATATATGACAAAGACTTACATCGACGGAGGAGTGTATCCGGGTATCACGGATGTGGGCTTTAAGCCTACCGTCAACGGATCTTTTCTCGCTGCAGAGACTTATCTGCTCAGGGGAGGCCGGGACCTTTACGGACTGCCCTGCCGTACAGAGTTTTATCATTACAGGAGAAAAGAAAAAAGATTTGAGAGCCTGGAAGCACTGAAGAGCCAGCTGCTCCTGGACGCCGAAGCCGGTGAAGCATTTTTTGCGGATATGATCCGGCATTAAGCGGGCAAACCGGTTCCGGTAATTGAAAAGAAAACAGTTTACATAGCTATTTGTTTATGCTATACTGTCAAATGTTGAACTCAGCCTGTATTCAGAGATTGGATTCTCCGACCTTCTCTTAATACATGGCGGTTATACTAAATTTAAGGAGGAAATCAAGATGATTTCAAAAGAGAAGAAAACAGCAATTATGAAAGAGTACGCAAGGTCTGAAGGCGACACCGGTTCACCGGAGGTACAGGTCGCTGTTCTTACCGCAAGAATTCAGGAGCTCACAGAGCATCTGAAAACACATCACAAAGATCATCACTCCAGACGTGGTCTGCTCAAGATGGTCGGTCAGAGAAGAGGCCTTCTGGCTTACCTCAGAAAAACCGACATCGAGAGATATCGTGCACTGATCGAGAAGCTTGGCCTGAGAAAATAAATAATTGCAAACCGTATGGGGCGGGTATAACCCGCCCCTGTTTTTTACGAGGAGAGAAAAATGTATAAGAGTTATTCAATGGAACT
>CADCPK010000454.1 GCA_902803215.1 uncultured Lachnospiraceae bacterium | reverse complement strand
TGGATAGAATCCGTAGATCTGCTGGAACTGTTCCATTAACGGTATGAAGCAGTCCATGTCCGATCGATACTGGTTGACGTCGACCACTGCTATGCATTCGTCCGCGACTCCGATCTGCACGTTATAGGCCGGAAGCAACTGATCATTCCCCATATCTTTGCGATAAGGTTTTTTCTTTTTGGTCGTTTTTCTTTGTGCACATATGTGCACACTCAGCCGATTTTATGCGCAACCCTGTTTAAAAACCCGCTTGTGATGCGGGTTTTTTGCTGAGTGTTTGGGGATAGTATGGCATATGATGCTCCCTACATTTTCAGGAACCTTGATCTCGGGATAAGGAGGGATGGCAGAACAGCTTTTCATGACTCTGTCTGTTTTTCATATATAGCAGGTTGGATTTTCTCTTCTTTTTATATTTTTTTTGTGATAAACTGAAAATGAAATAAATTTCGAATCATCCCTTTGGCACGGAGGATCGGATAGTCAGAAAATGACAGAACGAGCAAAACCGGTTAAGAAGCGGTCTCTTAAAATCATCACCTTGCGGTTGTGGATCATTGCTACAGGCATCTGCCTGGTGCTTTTTGTGCTTTTCGGAATGGCTTTGACAAGAAATGCGCGTGAAGAGTATATGCGTTCGGAACGTATCATCACGGATCATTATGCGGAAAAGCTGGACCGGGATATCAGTATAATGGTAGAAACGGTCGATGAAATTTATGTCAACAGTATCTTCTTTCGGCGTCTGATCTGGTATAATCTGGATGATTTTGATTGGGTCGACAATACCTGGCACCTGCATAACTCTTTGAAGGAAAACTGTGCGTCTCTGGATTTTCCGGGCATCCTTTTCTATTATGATGTGCAGAAAGATGCTCTGCGCAGTGCGTTTTCACCTGGTTACACAGATGAGGGACTGAATGATCATTTCAGAGATTATATGCGGGATCAGGCGAACCTCACACAGAAAAGCGGATACTATCATTATAATGACGATGTCTGGATCCTGTCCTATAAAGGAATTCGGGGCAGAATCCTGGGCTATATGATCAATTTGGATGATTATCTGGATCCGAAAGAGATGGAAGAAGTCTACTATCTCAACGAAAACAACGAGATCATCAGCCACACCGGGTCCACGTCTGTTCCGGAACAGCTGTTGGCAGATGCAGCAGAAGAGAACGGACAGATCGTCAAAAGCAATCTGATTCTGACCGGGGCAAAAGTCCAGCCTTCCGATATCCGGCTCATTACAGTTATGGATACCGGTTCGATCCTTTCGCTCTTCAAAAGACCGCAGATTCTATTGCCGGTCGTTTTGCAACCGTTATTGATCTTTTTGATCTTCGTTTCCCTGTATCGATTTCATCATAAAGCAATTCTGATCCCGGTTCAGCATCTTCTCAAGAAGATTCATGAGCTGCAGGAACCGGAATCACCGGCGCTGATCGAAGATTCTGCTTTTGAACACAGGATCAGCAAAATAGCAGAATATCAGGAGATCAACGACCGCCTTGATGAATTGCTGCATGAAATCGATGACTTGACTGAAGCCAGAAACCGTGAAGAGCTGAATACAAAAAGTGCACTTCTTCAATATTATCAGCTGCAGATGGATCCGCATTTTTATCTGAACTGCCTCAATTCAATCAGCAGTCTGCTGCAGAACAAGACACCGGAGATCGCAAATGACATGATCATGGCGTTGTCCTTCCATTTCCGTTATGTGTTCCAGTCCAACCGGACTATGGTATCACTTTCGGAAGAGATCACAGAACTGAAGAATTACTGTAATATCTTTTCGATCAAAGGCGGAGTGCCGATTCTGTTCACCTGTGATGTTCCGGAATCGATCCGCAGCCGCAGGATCCCGATCCTGGCACTTCAGACATTTGTGGAAAACTCTGTCAAACATGTTGCAAAAAAAGGAAAGATACTGACGGTTAAGGTCAGTGCACAGGAAGATTCGGAAAGCGGCGAACTCTACCTGCAGATCGTTGATAACGGACCAGGTTATCCGGAGCCACTTCTTTTACAAATGAATCAACCGATCGTGGAATACAGTTTTGATTCGCGGCATGTCGGGATCCAGAATCTCAAATACCGTTGCCATCTGCTCTATAATGGCGCCGAGCGCTTCCGGTTCTATAATGCACCACAGGGTGGCGCGGTAACGGAAATCATGCTGCCGGCCAGAGAAAAATCGGATTGGAGTCTCTCATGAATATTCTGATCATTGATGATGAACCATTGATCCTGAAAACAGTCTATATGCAGCTTCAGGAAATGGATTATCAGTTTGCTCAAATTGATACGGCCGGATCCGCAGAAGAAGCCCGTCAAAAGTCGCTCCAGTGCGATTATGACATTTTCCTTTGCGATATTGTTATGCCGGAAGAGGACGGGATTTCCTTTGCCAAGTGGGCATTGCAGCATTATCCCAACGCTAAACTGATATTCCTGACAGCGCACGCTGATTTTGAATACATGAAGGAAGCCATTTCATTACGGAGTTTCGACTACCTCCTGCAGCCGGCTGAAAAGGAGGAACTGTGGACGGTGATCGAACGCGTGATCCACCAGATCGCGATCGAAAAAAAGAATCGTGAACTGATGGAGAAGGGCAGTTTTTATGAAGGCCATGAGTCGGAGATCCTGGAAGGAAACTCCATCCGGTTTCTGCATGGGCGTTCTACTGATGACAGTTTCTTGAGAAAGTTGCTGGAGGATGTTTTTGGCAGACGCGGGCCTGAAGCCCGTTATCTTGTATATTATACGCAGATGCTTTCGGAAAACCCGGTGAAGACCAGAGAAGATCTGTCCCATTATCGATCTGTTTATTATAATATATCAAATGAAGTATTTAAGCCGATCGGCCGGAAAAATGCATTGATCATGCGGAATGACGGTTCGGGCGATTTTCTGGGGATCTTGAGTTTCCCGGAAGAGCAGGAACCGGATTATTCCACCATTCTGCTGCGGCTGGAGGAAATGCGTGGCTTTTTCGACAGACTGATGCAACTCAAAATAGCAGTCTATGTTGGGCACACAGGGTATTATGACGATCTGCAGACCACGGTTTTAGAGATCTTCGAAGAACTGAAAAACAACGTGCGTCGAATCAGCCGTGTCTATCAGGTCGGCGAGCTTACCGGTCTCTCGGCTGCCAATCATACATTTGAGGCGGAATCAGCCACCTGGAAATCGTTGATCCAGAAGAATCGCCTGAAGGATCTGCAGGAAAGCTTTTTCCGCTATCTGGAGTATCATGCAGCTCGCGGGGCAGTCAACCGGGATTTCCTGATGCGGTTCCATCAAAGGGCAACGGAGCTCATTCTGGGGTACATGGCTACGGAAGACATTTCAAGCAGTGATGTTTTCGATGAAACCTTTTCCTATTATGATTTCATGTATTGCTTCGATACGGTAGAGCATCTGGAGGAAGGATTAAAGTACGTTTTTGAAAAGTTCTATGAACAGGTCAGTATTCCGGGAGAAGAGATTATCCAGAAGACGATCCGTTATATCCGGTCAAATCTGGACCGGGAGATCCTCGTGACGGAAATTGCGGACTATGTGAACCTAAATCCGGTATATTTGACGCGGACCTTTAAAAAGGCGACCGGTTCCAGCCTGAAGCGATTTATTGAAAACGAAAAGATCGAAGCAGCCAAGCAACTGTTAGTCACAACGGATCTGCCGGTCTCCGTCATTTCCGGTCATGTCGGTTACGCGAACTACAGTAACTTTACGCGCTCGTTCAAATTGCTGACATCGCTTACGCCTTCCGAATACCGAGAGGCCAACACGCGATTACCCGGATGATCAAAAGTTGAAAATTCCGATAAAAGAAGTATTGTTTTCACTTTTCGGCCTGGTTCCCTGACTTTTATAATGGTCATAAACAGAGATAGGAGGGAGCGAATGAAAAAATATCATATCGTGCTGTGCGTGCTGATACTGGTGCTGCTGTTCACCTCCTGCCGGCAGAAAGAAACTGATATGCCGGATGTTCCGGAAGAGCAGAATCATGAGACAGAGGTTTCGGATACCCAATCCTGGCCGATCATACGGATGGAGGTCTGCAGCTTTACGGAACAGCAGACACGGGAACAAGAGATAGAAAACGCTTTGAATGCATATCTGGTATCCATTGATGCCGGTGTGCAGGCGGACCTTGTCTCCATTCCGACAGAAGACCGACAAACACAGTTGGAGCTGATGCTTTCTGATGCAACCAATCCGATCGATCTGTACTGCTGGCGGTGGTTTTCCACCGTTGCGGAACTCGTGGAGAAAGAACAATGCATTTCTCTGGAAAAGTACAGATCTTTGTATCCGGATCTTTGGGAGCTTTTCCCGAAAGATATTTACGATACCTGCAAAGTCAACGGTGAACAGTATTCCATTCCCAGTGCTGATTCCTTTGGCAATTTTGGCGTCTACGCGCTACGGGCAGATATCGCGCAGGAACTAGGAATTGAAGCCCGTCATGGGGACAGAATGTCTCTGGATGAACTCATGATTTATCTGAAGCAGGCAAAAGGTCTGCATCCGGAGCTTTGCTTTCAGGTGAATCTATGGTCGAACCCGGTTCTGAATATCGATGATCTGGGAGATAATCATGCATTGGGCGTACTGGCAGAACGGGGTACTGATCCTGCTGGCACAGTAATCAATCTTTATGAAGACCCATCGTTTTATGAGTTTTGTATGTCATGCAAGGAAATGGAAGAACAGGGTCTTTTTCTGGATGATCCACTCAACCATAGTTTAGCCGGAGCATCGTTAGTCAATGAAGGCCTCTGCGGAGGTTTCCTGTTTGAAGCGTATTCATGCGATTATGCCCGGCAGCTCATGCAGACACAATGCCCGAATGATCCGATGGTCGTTTTTCAGTTGACTGATCCGGGTTGTGACAATTCCTGCGTTTATAACGGATGGCAGATCTCATCGGTCTGCACGCACCCTGATGCGGCGATGAAGCTGCTGTATCTGGCTTTTACAGATGAGCATGTGAGCAGATACCTTGCGATGGGGATCGAAGACGTGACCTACCAGGTCGATGCCCAGGGTTGCGCCTGGTATGCTGACGGAGTCACGGCTGAGAATGTCGGATGGAATATGAGCGCGCCATGGTTTTACCCAAATATGTGCCTCTGCCTTCCGCTGGAAACAGAGTATGCTGCCTATTACACAGATATGGTGGAATTCTGGTACGACCCACAGGTACGGTATTCCGCCGCATTAGGCTTTGTATTTGACAGTTCGGCCGTCTCCGAAGAGGTCAGGGCCTGTAGCACCGTGATCGATGAATACCGTCCGGCATTATTGACTGGGCAGGTTGATGTGGAATCCTATCTGAAGCGAATGAATCAGGAACTTCATGACCACGGGATAGACCGTATCATTGCTGAAAAACAAAAACAGCTGGATGCTTTTCTGAAAGCAGAAGAGGAGGAGTAATATGGCGCAGAACACGATCCGAATCGAAACAAAGAATCCGCGCTTTGCAACAGCACCTGAACTGTACGGCCTGTTTTTTGAGGATATCAACCATGCGGCCGATGGTGGTCTGTATCCGGAACGATTAAGAAACCGTGCATTCGAGGATTCATTGGTTCCGGAAGGATGCGAGACAGATCCTGAGCATAGAATCTACATCAACGATGGAAACTGGCCCGGTGTTTTTAACCATGGGGAGGGTATGGATGAATGGCTTGTGGCTGTACCGCCGACAGAGATTCCGGCATGGTACACTGAGAATGCTGAGATGACGCTGCTTCAGGCCGGCACCCTCAACCAGAATCGCAAAGCAGCGTTGCAGGTTATCTTCAACCAGGGCGGAGCATTGAAAAACATAGGATACTGCGGGATTCACGCAGACACCGGCGAAAGGACCCGGTTTTATGCTTTTCTGAAAGTACAGAAGAACTGTACGTTGACTTTTGAACTGACCGCTGATGATGGTACGGTCTTTGGCACCGAAAGCATAAAGGTCCAGGCATCGACCGATTATCAGCGGATCGAGGCCGGGATCACCTGCAGGCAGGAGTGTTCTGCACTGTCTTTCGTGATCCGCTGTGATTGCAGAAATGAGATCATTTTTGGATTCACATCTCTGATGCCCGAGCATACCTTATGCGGACATGGACTCCGGGAAGATCTGGCGCTGCAGTTAAAGAATACCCACAGTAAGTTTATCCGTTTTCCTGGCGGCTGCGTAGTAGAAGGAATCAATGAACAGAACACGCTGGCATTCAGCAAAACAGTCGGTCCGGTCTGGGAGAGGCCTTCTGCTCAGCTTATGTGGCATTATCGGACGACCAACGGCCTGGGTTTCCATGAATATATGCAACTGTGCGAAGATCTGGGGATGGAAGCCCTCTATGTTCTGAACTGTGGCATGAGCTGCCAGGCGCGTCATGGAAAAGGTTTTCCGGAAGATGTAACTAAG
>CADCPK010000453.1 GCA_902803215.1 uncultured Lachnospiraceae bacterium | reverse complement strand
GTTCAGCAAGGGATACGTCGCAAGCAAATCGAGCCACAGCAGAGGCAGCACGATCGACCTCACCCTGCTGGATATGGAGACGGGCAAAGAAGTCGATATGGGAAGCCCCTTCGACCTCTTCAGCGAGATCTCACATCCGGACAACAAAAGCGTGACGGAGGAACAGTATGAAAACAGGATGATCCTCCAAAACGCTATGACAAGGAACGGTTTCGTTCCCTTCGACTGTGAGTGGTGGCACTTCACGCTTGAAGATGAACCGTATCCGCATACGTATTTTGAATTCCCGGTGTCATCGGCTTATCTGAAAAAATAAAAGTAACGGGCAAGGTATCTCTGAAAAACCTCTGCTCGTTTTTTATTGGATATACACTATCGCGGTCCGTCTGAACGAGCCCGCTATCCTCATGATCCCCGAATAGATCACGCCCGCGCTGTAGATGTACACAACGGTATTCATCGACCCGAGGATGACACCGCTTACCAGGGCGATGACCGCGAAACAGTCGCCGTCCTTTATCAGTTCTTCAACAAGTATATTGAACGCGAACATAATACCGGCGATGACGATATATGCGCCTTTTCTCTTCTCCCCTCTGGCCTCAGCCCTTGCCGCCCGGCCGACATAGAAATGGAATTTCAATGGAATAATAACCATTAAGGCCATGAGTATAACAAAAACAACTTGCCACCGTTTTGGCCTGGTAGTATAATCTCCTCGGAACAATAAGAAAAACGGGGAGTCCGCGTAATACGGGCTGAGAGGAAGGTTTCTTGCCTTCGACCCTTAAAACCTGATTTGGGTAATGCCAACGTAGGGAAAAACGCGAGATCATGACGGGAGACCCTACAGGGTCTCCCGGTTTTATTTGCCAGTGTAAGCAGACAGACTTTCGCCCGGCAAAACCCGTGAACAAGAAGGAAGGAGGCAGCAATGGTCAAGATCAATGGAGAGATGCTCGACATAGCCGGAAAGACTGTCGCAGAGCATCTGAAAGATACAGGCATCGACACGAAGCGTGTGGCTGTCGAGATCAACGGCGAGATCGTCACCAAGGCGTCATACGAAAAGCGCACCTTTGCCGACGGCGATGTCTGCGAGATAGTCCACTTTGTGGGAGGAGGCTGATGGATATGGCAGTAAGCGAAAAGAAGCCCGCACCCGATGCGCCCTTCACCCTGGAAGAATGGCAGCGCGCTCTCGATGAAAAGGAAAGCGAAAGGCTCCGCAGAGCATTCGCCCGGGCAAGCGTCGCTATCCTCGGTGCCGGCGGCCTCGGCTCCAATATCGCTGTCATGCTGGCAAGAGCAGGTGTAGGCCGTCTGCATGTCATCGACTTCGACCGGATCGAGATCACGAATCTCAACCGCCAACAGTTCTTCGCCGATCAAATAGGGATGCCCAAAGCGCTCGCGCTGAAGGAAAACCTGGCCCGCATCGCGCCCTACTGTGAAGTCAGAGCCGATGTGATGAAGATCGACGAAACTAACTTGAACGGACTTTTCGATGGAGCGGACATCATCTGCGAAGCTTTCGATAAGGCGGAGGCAAAAGCCCTGCTCGCTGACTACGTCCTTGAGAACCATCCGGACAAATATCTCATCTCCGGTTCGGGGATGGCCGGCACAGGCCCCGCGAATGAAATGGTCACGAAACGGATCACATCGCACTTTTTTATCTGCGGAGACGGACGCAGCGATGTCGACGACAATGAGGCCCTCCTCGGGACCCGGGTCATGCTGTGCGCCGCGCATCAGGCGCATCAGGTCCTCAGGATAATAGCAGAAGCAGAATAAATATTTGAACCTGCCGGCCGCAAGGCAGATCTTGCCCTCCGGCCGAACAAATGATAAACACAGTAGACATGAGAAGGAAGGAAAAGCAAAATGAAAGACGACAAACTGATAATCGGAGGTCACGAATTCGACTCAAGATTCATCCTCGGCTCGGGAAAATATTCCCTCGACCTTATTGAGTCAGCCGTAAAAGACGCCGGCGCGCAGATCATCACGCTGGCCGTAAGAAGGACAAACACCAAGAAAGAGGAAAGCATCCTTGACCACATCCCTGAAGGCATAACGCTCCTGCCGAACACTTCAGGCGCAAGAAATGCCGATGAAGCTGTACGCATCGCAAGGCTCGCACGTGAGCTCGGCTGCGGAGACTTCGTAAAGATCGAGATCATGAGGGACAGCAAATATCTGCTTCCCGATAACAAAGAAACAGTCAAAGCG
>CADCPK010000452.1 GCA_902803215.1 uncultured Lachnospiraceae bacterium | reverse complement strand
TCACGGGCCGATACAGTAGTAGGACAGTCGTCATTTCAGGAGGATGAATCGGTGAGCATTTCAGGAGGAGAGGTCGATGACCATTTTGGACGAGCTGGAGCGATTCCAGGAAGCGGCACTAAAGAACAAAACCCTGCGTGAGCGGATCCTGCGAACCAGGACCGAAGAAGAACCGGTGACCGCCTTCTGCAGGCTCGCCCGCAAAGAAGGTTTTGAGATCTACGAAATGGACCTCGTTTACGCCGGTGAAGAAGCCTACGCCGCCATGAAGCGGTCCACCAACGGCGGCGGGGAAAACTCGCCCATGCTGGAAAACGAAGACGATTACTACAGCCTTTTCATAGCTGCGATGGAAGCAGCGAAGTAACGAACAACCTGATATCCGGCCGCCTTTGGCGGCCGGTTTCTTGCGCCGCCGTCAGGCGGCGTTGCTCTCCGCCGCCCATGGGCGGCGTTTTCTGCGCGCGGCATACCATATAATCGATATCCCCAAAAACATCATGACTTTGGATCTTAAGATCGACGATTATCATTAGAAATCGCCTCATATCAAGACCGTTGCGAGAAACTTGACATCAAAGTATAATGATATTGCACATTAATCATTGCCTGAATCATTAGTTGAGTGATCCCGAAGACCGAAGCAAGGTGATAAAATGAAGAACCATTGCTACAAAATCATATATCTCACAGTCATCTGTCTCGTCATGGCCCTGATCGGCGCGACAAGCGCATTCGCCGCTGAGGATCCCGCCCCAGTCGACCCGACCACAGGCGAAGAGCAGCCGGTCCTGACGCCAACCAAGATCTCCGGTGTCCCGGCGAAGCTGTCAAAGAACGCGTCCAATAAGGCGTCGTTCACGATCAAGGTGACCCCAGCGGACGGAACGCGCACAGTGAAGCTGCAACAGTACATTTCATCGAGCAAAACCTGGCGTACCCGGGCGACTTATCACACGCAGGATCAGGCTAAGGCATCGCTAAAGGTCACTCTCGCCAAGAAGTACCGTAAGAAAACGACCGGTAAATGGCGTGTTTACGTCCCGGCTACCGATCAGGCCGAGGCGGCCATCAGCAGAGTCTGCACCGTGACGAGCCGCAACATCAAGAAGAAGAAACTCGCCTCGTGGTCTGCGTGCGTCTACTGCATCGACAACAACACACTGATCTATGCGAAGTATCACAATACCCGACGCTCGCCCGCCAGCACGACCAAGCTGATGACCGCGATCCTCCTGGTGGAGAGCGGCAAGCTGAACGGCAAGACCAGGATCTCCTCCAACGCGGCAAACACCCCATGGGGCTCCGGCATGCTGAAGAAGGGCGACAAGTACCGGAACAAAGATCTTCTCTACGCCATGCTGCTCCCATCAGCTAATGACGCGGCGGTCGCGGTAGCAGAAGGGGTCAGCGGGAGCACCGGCAAGTTCGTCAAAAAAATGAACAAAAAGGCGGAGAAGATGGGCCTGAAAAAAACCCACTTCTGCAATCCTCATGGCCTGCATAACAGCAATCATTATACGACAGCCTACGAACTGGCGAAGCTGACCGCATACGCCTACGGCATAGAAGAGATCCGCGAGGCCATGCAGACCAAGTCCCGCACCATCACCAGCACCCGATACCACCGGACCTGGAGACTCTACTCCTCCGATTCTCTGCTCGGGACCATCAAGAACTTTTTCGGTGGCAAGACCGGGACCGGCGAAGACGCGAAATACTGTTTCACCGGCGTCTACAAGTATAAAGGCAAGACCTACGTCACGGTCACCCTCAGGGCAAGTTCCCCTGCAAAACGCTGGAACGACACGAGGAAACTGCACAGCTACATCCGCAAATACGCGGCGACAAAGTACTGAGGATCAGATAACACAGATAAAGCATGATTCAAGGCGGCAGGGAATGGAAATAACAGACCGCAGGATAGACGGGGGCAAATCCTTTGACTGGGGACGTACCGCTGAGGAATACGCGAAGTACAGGGACATCTATCCGGAAGAGTTTTACAACAGGATCATAGACAGGGGACTTTGCATTGCGCCGCAGAGAATACTGGATCTCGGGACGGGCACCGGTGTTCTTCCGAGAAACATGTACAGATATGGTGCGGAATGGACGGGGACGGATATATCTCCGGAGCAGATCGAGCAGGCAAAGATCCTTGCCGATGCTGTCGGTATGAAGATCGACTTCAGGGCAGTGGCAACGGAAGAGATCGATTTTCCTGCCGGCACTTTTGATGTGATCACAGCTTGTCAGTGTTTCTGGTATTTCGACCATGATCGGGTAATGCCGAAACTGGCAGAAATGCTGAAACCAGACGGAAAACTGCTGATCTTGTATATGGCATGGCTTCCCTTTGAGGACGAGATCGCGGGCAGGAGTGAGAAACTTGTATTGAAATACAGCCCCGACTGGTCAGGCGCCGGTGAGACCAGGCATCCGATCCCGATCCCCGATGCTGCGTATCAGTTTTTCGATTTGGACGATCATGAAGAATATGATGTGATGGTCCCGTTCACCAGGGGATCCTGGCATGGAAGGATGCGGGCCTGCCGCGGAGTCGGAGCATCGCTCAGTGAAGCAGACCTGGCAGAATGGGATGCGGAGCACCAGACTTTGCTTGAAGAGACCGCCCCTGAGAAATTCGAGATACTGCACCATGCGGCATTGGCGGTATTAAAGAAAAAGTAAACACGGAAATCATATGCCCGGTAAGCGCCGGCGGCACATCTGCCGGTTGAAAATCCGGTCCAAGTATGGTATAATATATACAAGAAAATTGAAGAGAAAACCATGAAGAGCACGTTAGGGACAGGCCCGATGATCGTGCAGCAACCTGCCTTTGGGTAAGGTGCTAAAGCCTGAGCGATGGGAGCGTCAGAATCACAGAAATCAAAGTCCCGTCGCATCGATGGGACTTTTTCTATGCGCTCCTTATGGTGAAAACGGAAGGAGGGTAAAAAATGACAAATAATTATGATTTGTATCCGTGTTTCGTAGTATACACAGGAGACGACCTTAGATGGGAATTCCAAGATTGGCTGGAAGGAGAAGGCTTCATTCCAAAGCGTTCCCATGGAGGAAGTCAGCTCTGGATTCATGTATACCTTGAAGAAAGAATGTATTTAGGTGGAAAACTTGGCATTAGTTTCGGGCATGCCATTGGCGACCACGCAATATCAATAGATGACTTCAAGACCATATACTATATTTACGAAAAATATCTTGGTACGAGTTTTATGTGAGAACCTGTTCGTTTTCGGGTGAGAGGGGAGGACGCGAAGGAAGCTTCATCAGATAACCCAACGCGGAAACCCCCACCTCTTCAGGTGGCGGGATGAGCGT
>CADCPK010000451.1 GCA_902803215.1 uncultured Lachnospiraceae bacterium | reverse complement strand
GGTCATGGCAGAGAGAACACATTCGCAGGTGGTTCAGGTCATCGGACGAAAGATCGTTCTCTACAAGGAAGGCAAAGACGACAAGAAGAAGATCGTTCTTCCGTAACTCTGCATACTTTTATACATGAGGGAATGATTGATGGAGAAGCGTCGTAAAGTAGGCATAATGGGCGGGACATTTGACCCCATACACCTGGGTCATCTCATTCTGGGAGAAAAAGCTTATGAACAGCTTGGACTGGATACCGTTCTGTTTATGCCCAGCGGAAATCCTCCCCACAAAAAGCACCGTGAGGGCAGGGCATCCGACGAGGAGCGCTCTGAGATGGTGAGGCTTGCGATCGCCGACAATCCCCATTTTGCGCTTTCCCTGATGGAGATGCACGAAGAAGGATACACTTACACATTTCACACTCTCGAAACTCTGCGCAGTGAGAACCCCGACACAGATTATTACTTTATCATCGGCGCCGATTCGCTTTATACCTTCGATACCTGGAGAGAGCCTCAGCGGATCTGTGACGCATGCACTCTGGTCGTTGCTGCCAGAAATCATGTTCCCGATGACGAACTCGACGCGGCGATTCGGGAAACAGCAGCATTTTATCATGCGGATATCATAAGACTTGACACGATGAATATTGACATTTCCAGTCACATTATCCGCAAATGGGCTTCCGATTCAAAAAGCCTCAAGTATTATGTGACGGATCCGGTAATGGATTATATCAGTAAGCACGGTTTGTATCAAAAACCTGAAATCGGAGATGAGGATATATGTCAAAGTACGACCTGATAAAAATGCAGAAAAAGCTGGTCAAGTACCTGGATGAGGACAGGTACCACCATACTATGGGTGTCATGTACTCGGCAGCGGCGCTGGCCATGGTACACGATTATGATCTTGAAGATGCCCAGGTGGCCGGCCTTCTGCATGACTGTGCCAAATGCATACCGAACAAGAAAAAAATCAAGCTGTGCGAACAGCGCCACGTGGAGATCACGGAATTTGAAAAAGAACATCCGTTTTTGATCCATGCCAAACTGGGGGCATATATCGCGGAAAAGAAGTACGGAGTGACAGATCCCGAGATCCTGAGCTCCATCACTTACCACACGACGGGGCGTCCGGGAATGAGTGTTCTGGAAAAGATCATCTATATCGCCGACTACATCGAGCCCATGCGTGACAAAGCACCGAATCTTCCCCGTATCCGCCGCCTGGCGTTTCAGGATCTGGATGAATGCATGTACGAGATCCTGAGGGATACACTGGAATATCTGGATGAGAATCCAAAAGATGTCGATGATACTACAAGACAGGCATATGTATATTACAAAGAATTGCATTTAAACCGGAAGGAGGGGACCAGTATTGGAAAATGAACTGAAAATGGCCAAACTGGCGTACAAAGCGCTGGACGAGAAGCAGGGAAAAGACATCAAGGTGATCGATATCCGTGAAGTATCCGTGATTGCCGACTATTTCATTATCGCGAGCGCCACCAACGAAAACCAGGTGCAGGCAATGCTCGAAAATGTGGAAGATACCCTGGGAAGAGCAGGCTTCGAACCGAAACAGGTAGAAGGAAACAAGAATTCATCCTGGGTTCTTATGGACTACGGCGATGTGATCATCCACATCTTCGACGAAGAGAACCGTCTGTTCTACGATCTGGAGAGGATCTGGAGGGACGGGAAGACGGTTGAGATTACTTACGACGATCTATGAGTAAATGGGGACGTATCTTTTTTAGTAAATGGGGACGTATCTTTTTGACTCATTTTTGCTCGCAAAAATGAGTCAAAAAGATACGTCCCCATTTACTCAAAAAGATACGTCCCCATTTACTCATAAAAACCTGAAGACCCCAATAACCTTCCCCAGAATCCTCAGCTCCCCATGTATAAGTATGGGGTCCATGGTATCATTCTCGGGCTGAAGACGAAAATACCCGTTCTCTCTATAGAACGTTTTCACGGTTGCCGAATCATCGACCAGCGCTACGACCATATCCCCGTCCCGCGCCGTCTGCTGCTGCCGCACAAGAATAAGATCGCCGTCCAGAATGCCGGCGTTGATCATGCTCTCGCCTTTGACTCTGAGCATGAAGGTCTGCTCGTTCGGCATAAACTCGGAAGGGATCGGAAAATAATTCTCGATATTTTCGACCGCGAGAATAGGCTGACCTGCGGCCACAGACCCGACCATGGGAACATTGACGACCTCCCGGCGGGAGAGATTAAACATATCATCGACGATCTCGATCGCTCTGGAATGAGCCGCATCACGGCGAATATATCCGTTCTTTTCCAGCGTTTCCAGGTGAGCGTGTACCGACGATGTGGACTTTAAATTGACCGCATCGCAGATCTGCCTTACGGAAGGCGGAAAACCCCTGTTCAAAATTTCGCTCTTTATATAATCCAGAATCTCCTGCTGCTTTGCAGTGATCCGCTGCTTTGCCATTTCGAACTCCTTTCTGCCTCGAAGGCTCGTTTTTATACCCAGAAGTATAGCATGATAGAAGAAAAAAAGCAAACAAATATTCGATTTTTGAGATTCTAATAACGACTTGCCATTACTATCCCAAAATGATAAAATATAATCCGGTTCCTAAACAGTTTACATAAAAGGAGGCAATTATTGGCAGGCAATAATCCGGTATACAGGCTGGGAATAAGGCTGAGCGAAAGCATCCGAAAAGTGTTCGGACGCAATATCGCCACCATCGTTTTCACCCTGCTGCTGCTTTATATGGCCGTAAGCGCCGTTTTTTATATGACAACCAGTCACATCGAATCCTACGAGGTGATCGCAGGCCCGCTCTCGATGAACGAGACGTACACCGGGCTTGTCCTTCGCGAGGAAGAAGTGATGAAGGCGGAGTCCCAGGGATATGTCAATTATTACGCGCGTGAAGGCGACAAAATAAACGCGAACGGAGCCGTATATGGGCTCAGTTCCACCAAAACTCCCGAGGCAGAAAACCGGCTTAACCGGGAAGACCTGGCTAAGATAAGAGATGAGATGCAAAGCTTCTCCAAAAGCTTCACCCCGGGCAAATTCAACAGTACATACAATTTCAAATATCTTCTTGAAGGCAGTATCCTGCAATATGCGGGAGTCACCGGAAAGACAACCACGCCGACGGCTTTCACTGTGGAGGACATGAAAGAAGAAGGCTTCAGCATGGAAAATTATACCGAAGAAGACAGTGTAACCTACGGTAATCAGACCATCAGCAAAGCGCAGGCGGACGGCATTATCATCTACGCAAAAGACGGGTACGAATCAAGGACGATAGACAATATAACCGCGGAGGATTTTGACCGCAATTCCTATCACAAGACGGACCTGAAAACAAAAGATCCCGTCAACACCGGCGACGATATATACACCATTATCACGGATGAGAGATGGAGCCTTCTGATCCCTCTCACCGACAAACAGGCCGTAAAACTCGCCGACCGCACCTCGATCCGTGTCAAATTTCTGAAGGACGATATGACGCAGACCGGCGACTTTGAAGTGGTAAAGATCGACGGCGGAAAATACGGAAAGATCGACTTCAACAAAGGCCTGATCCGCTACGCTTCGGACCGTTTTCTCGATATCGAGCTGGTGACAAACAACGTAACCGGACTGAAGATCCCGCTCACATCCATCGTGACCAAGGAGTTCTTCACCCTTCCTTCCACCTTTGCAACGACCAACGAGGAGACCGGAGCGGTTACATTTCTTGTCGCCCGGCGCACCGAGGACGGAAAGACAGAGACAGAAGAAATTTCCCCGACGATATATGCCACTTTCCGCAATCCGAAAACCAAGATCACGACCGGAGAGGAGACACCCGAGGCGGATACTTACACCTACTACGTGGATATGTCTACCCTGAATGCGGGGGATGAGATCGTCAAATTAGACTCAAAAGCCAAATATGTGGTCGGTGAAAAGGCGGCGCTGGAAGGCGTATACTGCATCAACCAGGGGTATGCGGTGTTCAGAAGGATCGAGATTCTGGATCAGAACGAAGAGTATGCCATCATATCCAAAAACACAGCCTACGGGCTGATCCGATACGACCATATCGTTCGTAATGCGGACAGGGTCAAAGAAGAAGATATTCTGTACTAAGGATGAAAGCCTTTGGGCTTTCCTACTGACGTTTGTGAAAATGTCCTTGCAAGCAAGCATTTTCACTGCATTAAATAATGAAAATCAGGAGGCGTTTCAGATGATAGCAGAAAACCTGAGGGAAGTCAGGGAAAACATAGCACGAGCGGCAGCTTCGGCCGGAAGAGATCCCTCCGAGGTCACGCTCATCGCGGTGAGCAAAACCAAGCCGGTCTCCATGCTCATGGAAGCATACGAAGCCGGTGAGCGTGTATTCGGCGAAAACAAAGTGCAGGAGATCATGGATAAATACGACGAAATGCCGTCGGATGTAAACTGGCACATGATCGGGCACCTGCAGAGAAATAAAGTCAAATATATCGTGGATAAGGTAAAAATGATCCACTCGGTAGACAGCCTGCGCCTGGCCGAGACCATCGAGCAGGAAGCCGCCAAACATAATGTGGTCGTCCCGGTTCTTCTCGAAGTCAATGTGGCTGCGGAGGAGACAAAATTTGGCCTGAAGCCCGAAGAAGTGCTGCCTCTGGCAGAGCAGATTTCCAAATTTCCGCACGTAAGTGTACGCGGACTCATGACGATTGCTCCGTATGTGGACGATCCTGAAGAAAATCGGCCGGTTTTCAGACAATTAAAGGAATTAAGTGTTGACATTGACAGTAAAAAAATAGATAATATTTACATGAATGTCCTGAGTATGGGAATGACCGGAGATTACGAGGTTGCTGTACAGGAAGGAGCAACCATGGTCCGGGTCGGGACCGGAATTTTCGGCGAGCGTTCATACCGATAAAACGGCTAAATATTACAGGAATGGAGAATTGACAATGGGTGTTTTAGATAAGTTTTTGGATGCAATCAAACTGAACGATGAGGATGACGATTATCTGGACGATGATATCCTTGACGATGAGGAAGATTTTCTGGATGACGAAGAGCCCGAAGAGAAACCGCGCCGCAGATTCCTCGACAAGTTTGGCTCCAAAAAGAAGACAGTCAAAGCAGCGGACGACTATGAGGACGAGCCGGACGATTTCGAGGACGACTATGACGACGATTTCGAGGATGATCTTGACGAGCCCGAACCCGAACCGGTAAAAAGAAAGACCGCAGTTCCGAGAAAAGCTGCTCCTGCAAAGACACGTCCCGCAGCATCGACCGTACAGCCCAGAATGAGCTCCTCTGTCTCTACAAGAAGTACGTCTTCTTATCGTGATGACAGACCGGTGCGTTCTGCCGCAGGTTCCAAGATCACGCCCATGCGTCAGAACAGCAGCCGCCGTTCGAGCGCAGGTGCGCCTAACGTCGAGGTTTGCGTAATCCGTCCGCTTTCGATGGAGAACACCAGAGAGATAGCCGATTCACTGATCGAGCACTCCACCGTAATCCTCAACCTTGAGGGGATCGATGTAGAACTCGCACAGCGCATCATCGACTTTACATCAGGCGCATGTTATTCACTCAACGGTACGCTGCAGAAGGTATCCAGCTATATCTTCGTACTGGGTCCCTCCAATGTCGACATCACAGGAGATCTGCAGAGTATTCTCGGAGG
Organism: uncultured Lachnospiraceae bacterium; assembly: GCA_902803215.1. GTDB lineage: Bacteria > Bacillota > Clostridia > Lachnospirales > Lachnospiraceae > Blautia_A. The sequence goes on along the minus strand of CADCPK010000451.1, from coordinate 1,705 downwards.
ATCTTCTCCGTCCGTCAGCGCCGGCTATTGATCTGTAACAGTATAATTGACGGTTCAAATTTGACTTTGATCCGTTTCGCTTAAAAATGATTTTTGCCGGGGGCGGTGTATTCAGCTGCCCCCGGTTTTATTTTTAGAACGGCAGTCCGAAGAACGCACGCTGCTTTCCGGAAAAGCGGCTCATCGGGCTGCAGGTTTATATCAGCTTATGACAGGAATGATCATCTAAGGGGAATGACTATGCATAATGACAGACTGATGGTAAAAAGAGAGAATGATTTTGATTATCCGATCGTCTTCCGGACAGATTTTTCCGGTCTTAAAGAGGAAACAGAAGCTCTTCACAAAAGCTACAGCAGTGTCTGTATCGTGACGGATACCAATGTTGCACCGCTGTATCTGGAAGAAACAAAAGCGGTATTTCAAAAAATGTTCGACCATGTTTCTTCCTTCACGATTCCGGCAGGAGAGCAGAACAAGCATCTTGACACAGTGACCGATATTCTCCGTCATCTGATCGTAGAAGGCATGGACCGAAGCGGTCTTCTCGTTGCGCTGGGCGGTGGAGTGGTCGGCGATATGACCGGCTTTGCCTCGGCCATCTATCTCAGAGGCATCGATTTTATGCAGATCCCCACCACGCTTCTTGCGCAGGTAGACAGCAGCGTCGGGGGAAAAACAGGCGTAGATCTGGACAGCTATAAGAACATGGTCGGCGCGTTTCATCAGCCTGTGCTGGTTTATATGAACATGCAGACGCTGCATACACTTCCGTACGAAGAATTCGTGTGCGGCATGGGAGAAGTGCTGAAAACCGGACTTATCTGTGACGGAGATTTCTACCGCCGTACGGTAAAGAATGCAGATCTTCTGAAAGAATTTGACATATCCGCCCTTGCAGCTACCGTGCGCCGCTGCTGCGAGATCAAGGCAGGCATAGTAGAGCGCGATCCGAAGGAAAAGGGCGAGAGGGCGCTGTTAAACCTCGGCCATACCATCGGACATGCGATCGAAAAGCTCAAGAATTTTACGATCAATCACGGAATGTGCGTGGGAATCGGGCTTGCCGCATCTGCCGCCATTTCCGTAAAGAGAGGGACTCTCTCGCAGGAAGAATATGACGAGATCGTTAGCGGTCTTACCTCCTGCGGATTGCCCGTGAGCACGACCGGCCTCAGCCCCGAGCAGGTCCTTGCAGCGACCAAAAAAGACAAAAAAATGAAAGCCGGGCAGATCCGTTTTATCCTGATGAGAGGGATTGGCGGCTCCTATATAGACAGGACCGTGACCGATGAGGAGCTGCTCTATGGAATCCGGAGGGTGCTTTCATGAAAAGCGGAATGCAGCATGTTTATAAGCCCCTGCCATATTATCTTGTGTGTGTGGCCGTCTCTGCATTTTTATTTGCCGGAGATCAGATGACAAAGCAACTGGCGCGGGTTTTTCTCATGCAGAAGGACGATGTAAAACTTATTCCCGGAGTACTTCATCTTCACTATCTGTACCCCGAGAACAGGGGGATAGCGTTCGGCCTTATGCAGGGAGGAACGACCGTTACCGCGGTGCTGACCGTTGTGCTGATGGCGGTGATCGCCTACATATTTATCCGGATCCCGCACACCAAAAAATATCTTTGGCTGACAGCGATATGTATTCTGCTTTTCTCCGGCGCGGCAGGCAATCTTGCCGACCGCCTGGCAAGAGG
>CADCPK010000450.1 GCA_902803215.1 uncultured Lachnospiraceae bacterium | reverse complement strand
CGAGGAAGCTGCAAAGGCAGGTAAATTCTGATCGATTAAAGATAATATTCGAAACCTTTTTGGCCGGCGGGAGTATCTCCCGCCGGCAGTTGTGCGAATAAGCATGGACAGTTGTGAGGAGATCTCAGTGCCGATGAAGAGGAATATGCTGAAACGTATGACCGTGGTTGTGTTGGCGGGATTCATACTGAGCGGATGCTCAGGATCAGATTCGGAGGAGAATGTGGATCTGGATCTCACGGAGATGAGCAGCACGATGGTGTACGCGGAGGTTCTCAATATGATGCTGGATCCGGAATCCTACGAGGGGATGTCGATCTGCATGGATGGAACATTTTCTTCCTGGGAAGACCCGGACACCGGGCATGTGTACTGCTCCTGTATTATTGCAGATGCAACAGCCTGCTGTCAGCAGGGAGTCGAATTTGTACTTACAGATGATTACAAATATCCTGAGGATTATCCGAAAGAAGGGGATCCAATAGAGGTGACGGGAGTGTATGAGCTCTATGAGGACGGGGAACTGGAAAACTATCATGTTGCGGAGGGTAAATTGGAAAAACTGTTGTTTTAAAGTTCCCAGACAGAATCTTTGAGTGTAGAACGCTCCAGGTGGGCCTGAAAGTTGTAAAATAATCTGCCATATGATATAATGACGAAACTTTACAGGGTCGGCAGAACACCTGCCCCCCATTTTTGGTATCTTATGAGGGAACTTTTTATGTCGAAGCGTCAATATCAGAGCACGGATCATTCATTTGTCATCTGCGCATATAAGGAAAGCCCTTACCTTGAGGAGTGCATCTGGTCTGTGACGCATCAGCAGCAACCTGGAAAAGTATTGCTGGCCACTTCCACTCCTTGCCGGTTGATCGAGTCGCTGGCGAAAAAATATCAGATACCTTTGTATGTACGAAAAGGTCCGGAAACCGGGATTGCGGAAGACTGGAATTTTGCGCTGTCGGTGGCCGCAACCTCATTGGTGACGATTGCACATCAGGACGATGTTTATGGAAAATGGTATACCAGAAGCGTTGTAGAAGCAGCAAATCAATGTAAACGGCCGCTGATTGTTTTCACAGATTATGTGGAACTGAGGGAGGGGATAACGGTTGTGGCGAACCGACTCCTTCGGATCAAACGACTGATGCTGTTCCCGCTTCTTCTTCCTGCTTTCCGCAGAAGCATTTTTGTCAGAAGAAGAATTCTATCAATGGGATCCGCAATCTGTTGTCCCTCGGTTACAATTTGCAGGGATCATGTAACACTTCCGGTCTTTGAGAATAATATGAAGAGCAATATTGACTGGCAGGCTTGGGAAAAGCTTTCGAGACAGCAGGGTGAATTTGCCTATATTGGGCACCCGCTGGTAAAACATCGGATACATTCCGATTCAACAACGACTGACCTGTTGGAAAAAGACGGAAGAAAAGCGGAGGATCTGAACATGTTCCGGAAATTCTGGCCGGAGCGGATCGCCCGATGGATCGAATATTTTTACCAGTCGGGCGAAAAATCAAATTCGTTAAGAAAAGCGGATGCGAATGCTCTGAAACCGGGAAACTGAGCCGAGAATACCTCATCTGCAGTGAAAGGAATCAGGATTGTGAAACTATTGGTTATCATTCCGGCGTATAACGAGGCAGACAATATCGAACGGGTGACAGAAAATCTGATCAGGAATTATCCCCAGTATGATTATGTGATTATCAATGACGGGTCTTCCGATGATACGAGAAAGATCTGTGCCAGAAATGGATATAATCTTCTGGATCTGCCGGTAAATGTCGGACTGTCCGGCGCGATTAAAAGCGGGATGAGATATGCGAATTACTATGGATTCGATTATGTACTGCAGCTCGATGGTGATGGACAGCATGATCCGGCCTATATAGAATCCATGATTCAAGAGATGGAAAAGACATCCTGTGACATTGTTATCGGATCACGCTTCTGTAAGCGAAAAAAACCATTTACTACCAGGATGATCGGAAGCATTTTGATCACTGCGGCCATTCGTCTGACCACCGGAAAACATATCGGCGATGTGACTTCAGGCATGCGTCTCTTCAACAAAAGAATGATTAAGCAGTTTGGGTATGACATGCATTAT
>CADCPK010000449.1 GCA_902803215.1 uncultured Lachnospiraceae bacterium | reverse complement strand
GCGGCATCCATCGGATTTGCGATCGTGATCGACAGCCTGATGGCCGCATGTCAAAGACAGAACATAGAACTGCCGGCTCCGCCTGCTGCCTTAGAGATCTTCTATCACAAAGAGGAGTGGGAGGAAGCCGTTTTAAAAGCACAGGCACTTCGTAAGGAAGGAAAAGCGGTGCGTCTGGTCCCGGTAAAGGAGGAGAGTGAAAAATGAGATATCTTACATTTGCCCTTACCAAAGGGCGGCTCGCCTCACGGACTCTCGAGCTGCTGGAAAAGACCGGAATCACCTGCGAAGAGATGAAGGACAAGGGAAGCCGCAAGCTGATCTTTACCAACGAAGAGCTGAAACTTAAGTTTTTCCTCGCAAAAGGGCCGGATGTTCCCACGTTTGTGGAATACGGAGCGGCGGATATCGGTATTGTCGGCAAAGACACGCTGCTTGAGGAAAATCGTAAGCTCTACGAAGTGCTGGACCTTGGCTTTGGCGCCTGCCGCATGTGCATCTGCGGTCCCGAGAGCGCAAGAAGTCTTCTCGAAAACCGCCAGCTGATCCGCGTGGCGACCAAATATCCGAACATCGCCAAGGATTATTTTTTCAACCGCAAACATCAGACTGTTGAGATCATAAAACTCAACGGTTCCATCGAGCTTGCTCCCATCGTCGGGCTTTCCGAAGTGATCTGCGATATCGTGGAGACGGGCAGTACGCTTAAAGAGAACGGCCTCAAAGTGCTCGAGGAAGTGTGTCCGCTGTCCGCACGCATGGTCGTGAATCAGGTGAGCATGAAGATGGAGGATGAAAGAATACGAAGCCTCATCGGAGCGCTTAAGAAAGTAATGCAGGAGGATAATTTATGAGAAAAGTCGAACTTACCCCCGAGAGCAGGGACAATATCCTCGAAAATCTGCTGAGAAGGAGTCCTTCACAGTACGGGCAGTATGAACAGAGCGTAAAAGAGATCCTGGAAAACGTCAGGGAAAAAGGCGATGAGGCGCTGTTTGCCTATACCGCTAAGTTTGACGGTGCAGAGATCACCAAAGAGAACGTGCAGGTGTCCGAGGAGGAGATCGAGGAAGCTTATCGCCTGGTCGACCCTTCTCTTGTCGATGTGATCAGAAAGGCTCTTGTGAATATCCGCAACTATCATCAGAAGCAGCTGAGAAACAGCTGGTTTGATTCGACGCCGGACGGAACTATGCTCGGACAGAAGATCACGGCGCTTAACAGAGTGGGCGTATATGTGCCGGGCGGAAAAGCCGTGTATCCTTCATCGGTTCTGATGAATATCATTCCCGCAGTTGTTGCGGGGGTGGATACGATCGTTATGACCACGCCTCCCGGTAAGGACGGAAAGGTCAATCCTTCGACGCTGGTGGCTGCCCGTGAGGCAGGGGCACATGTCATCTATAAGGCGGGCGGCGCTCAGGCTATCGCTGCGCTGGCTTACGGGACCGACAGCATCCCGAAGGTCGATAAGATCGTCGGACCGGGAAATATTTTTGTGGCGCTTGCCAAGAAAGCAGTCTACGGTCATGTGAGCATTGATTCGATCGCAGGTCCGAGCGAGATCCTTGTGCTTGCAGATGAGACAGCCAATCCGAGATTTGTCGCAGCCGATCTTTTGTCCCAGGCGGAGCATGATGAGCTTGCTTCTGCGATCCTCATCACGACAAGCCGGGATCTGGCGGACAAAGTCAGCGAGGAAGTCGATGCTTTTGTGCGCGTTCTTTCCAGAAAGGAAATCATCTCCAAATCGCTGGAGAACTTTGGATATATCCTCATTGCCGATAGTTTGGAGGATGCGATCGAAACCGCTAACTCCATCGCTTCGGAGCATCTGGAGATCGTGACGAAGAATCCGTTTGAGGTGATGATGAAGATCAGAAACGCGGGGGCTATTTTCATCGGAGAGTACAGTTCCGAGCCTCTCGGCGATTATTTTGCCGGACCGAACCATGTGCTTCCGACCAACGGTACCGCTAAATTTTTCTCGCTGCTTTCTGTGGATGACTTTATCAAGAAATCCAGCATTGTCTACTATTCGAAAGATGCGCTGAGAAAGATCCATAAGGATATTATCAGCTTTGCCAATAATGAGCAGCTTACGGCTCACGCCAACTCCATTGCGGTCCGATTTGAGGAGGATGACTGATGAGAAAAGCAGTTGTGAATCGAGAGACAGCTGAAACGAAGATCTGTGCGGAGTTCTGTCCGGACGGGACCGGCAAGGCAGAGATCGGCACCGGCATCGGCTTCTTTGATCATATGCTGAACGGTTTTACACGGCACGGCCTTTTTGATCTTAAGCTGAGTGCGGAAGGTGATCTGTATGTGGACGATCACCATACGATAGAAGATACGGGGATCGTTCTGGGAAGTGCAATCAAGGAAGCAATCGGGGATAAAAAAGGGATCAAAAGATACGGGTTTTTTATTCTTCCGATGGATGAAGTTTTGGTCATGTGTGCGGTTGATCTGTGCGGCAGGCCGTATTTTTCCTTCGACGCAGAGTTTCCGTGTGAGATGATCGGAGACATGCATTCCGAGATGGTCAGGGAGTTTTTCTATGCGGTTTCGTACTCCGCGGCGATGAACCTGCATATCAAGGTGATCACGCCGGGCAATGCGCATCATATGGCTGAGGCGATGTTCAAGGCTTTTGCGAAGGCGCTTGATATGGCTACGCAGTATGACGACAGGATCGCCGATGTACTTTCGACCAAGGGAAGTCTTTAAGCAGAGGAGCAGTTTATGAAAAAATTGATGATACCCTGCATTACGCTTAAGGGTGACGAAGTGAAATACGGAAATATCACCGAGGGTCCGCTGCTTGCGGCGATGTACCGCGACAGGGGGGCCGATGCTCTTCTGGTGAACGATATCTCGGAGGGAGACGAGGAGCACGAGAAGATGATCCTTTGTCTTCGGGAGATCTGTGAGTGTGCGGAGATTCCGGTATATGCGGCGGGTAATGTGAAGCGGCTTGAGGATGTGAAGAAGTTTCTTTACGCGGGCTGCGGTAATGTGGTTGTGGACTATGAGAGCAATGACAGTGCGGATCTTCTCACCGAGGCGTCCAAACGTTTTGGGAAGGACAAGATCATTGCCGGTATCGGTAACGCAGACGAGTATCGGGAAGGCAAAGATCTGATCGATGAGATGGCTCATGCTGTATTTCTGAGGGATGCGTCTGTTGATAAGTATGCGCAGATTTCTGCGGAGGCGGGTGTGCCGGTGTTTATTCATTATGCCGGGGATGAGTTTGATGATGCGGCCGATATGCTGAAGAGTGAGAATGCGGCGGGCATCAGCGGCGGGCTTTTTGCCGATGCTTCGGAGGATATCATTTCGCTTAAATCCAGGCTGCGCGATGCGGGTGTGGACGTGGTGTGGGCCGAGAGCAGTATCGCCTGGCCAGAGTTTAAGCTGAATTCGGACGGTCTGATCCCTGTTATCGTGCAGGATTATAAGACCGATGAGGTGCTGATGCTGGCCTATATGAACGAGGAGGCTTTTGATGCCACTATCCGTACGGGCCGTATGACTTATTTTAGTCGGAGCAGGCAGGAGCTGTGGGTCAAGGGGCTTACTTCGGGGCATTTCCAGTATGTGAAGGAGCTTAGGCTTGACTGCGATAATGATACGATCCTTGCCAAGGTGGATCAGGTGGGTGCGGCGTGCCATACGGGGAGCCGAAGCTGCTTTTTCCAGACGCTGCTGAAAAAGGAGTACGATGATACGAATCCGCTAAGGGTGTTCCAGAGTGTCTATGATGTGATTTTGGACAGGAAGGTGCATCCGAAGGAGGGGTCTTATACGAATTATCTGTTTGATAAGGGGATCGATAAGATTCTGAAGAAGGTGGGTGAGGAGTGTACAGAGATCGTGATCGCGGCGAAAAATCCGGATAAGGAGGAGATCAAGTACGAGATCTCGGATTTTCTGTATCATGTGATGGTTCTTATGGCAGAGCGCGGAGTGACCTGGGAAGAGATTACGAGGGAGCTTGCCAGACGATAAGGAGTTCCTGACACCTCCGGGATTTTCGTTTTTGTCATCGACCTGTGGGTATTACATCTGAGGCAGGCACTGAATCCGATCGAGGGCCTGCGCCGCCTATTGATAGCCGCCTACACAAACGCACTTCGTTTGAACGGTGTGTAGGCGGCTATCGCTATGCTCGGCCCTCGGTCGGATTCAGTGACAGCCTCAGATGTAATACCCACAGGTCGATGACTTGTACGTTGTCGATTTTAGTGTGAGGAACTCTCGGACCGTGCCCGTGTGTTATCATTATTTAGAGGGTGTCAAAGTTTGAGAGTCGAAGTACAGGGTGTACTCGATCTCGTGGGGTTTACTCATTGCTGTTGTGTCGGCTACCACCGGGAGTTTGGTGTCCAGGCCTGAGACCGGGATCTCGAAGGTGGAGTTTCCGTCGGTGGAGAGGTTCAGATATTTTTCATTGTTTACAAGCATATAATCGTAGTGACTGCTGCTCCAGGTGATGACGGCGGTCATTTTTTTGTCTTTGACCGTCAGCTCGGCGGATTCTATGGAGGCTTTGCCGGAGCCGCCTTCCAGGGTTACATCCACTTTGTAGGTGCCGTCTTCGAGGCCGAGGGTTTCGGCTGTTGTGACCTGCAGGTTTTGGTAGGCTTCGGTGGGAAGGGATGAGGCGCGGAACACGAGGGTTCTGTCGTACCATTGTTCTTTCTTCTTACTGAAGGCTGCGCATTTCACGGGGGCGTCCAGGGCTTCTACCGGGAAGGTGAAGGTGTGGTCGCCGGCGGCGTTTTCGACGAAGGGGATGTATTCGGCTTCGTCGGCTGCGGCGGCTTCTTCGGGGGTGCCCGGATACAGGTAGAGGTAACCTTTTCCGCCCATGGTCAGTACTGCGGACATGCCGTCTTCTTTGACGGTGAGGAGGCAGTGGGTGATGCTGAACATGGAGGAGCTGGAGTCGACGGAGATTTCGTAAGATCCGGGATACAGATCTGATGCGTATATGGCTTCCATTCCTTCCCAGGTGACGTCGTCCACCGTTGTCATTTCTTCGGATGAGGCGATCTGAGAGGTGTCGGCAGGGGCTTCTGCCCGGGTGGGCACTCCCGGTGCGGCCAGGAGGGCCGCGCACAGGAGTGCGGAGAGTATTTTCTTATTCATTTTATGCTCCGATTCTGTCGATGATTATTTATTCTGCGCTCAGCAGGTCGATCGCTTCCTGCACGTGGCTTACGTAGAGGGCGTCGATATCGTTCATGGAGCCGAGACCGCGAAGGATGCATTCTACTTCGTAGCCTTCTGCTTCGAAGGTGGTCTTCCACGAGCCGTCTTCGTCGCCGGCCATGTCGTTGTTTGCGTGGTCGCCGGCTACGACCATCATGGGTTCGAGAACTACTCTAGTGTATTCGCCTTCTTTGACAGCTGCAATAACGTCGTCGAGTGAGGGCTCTGCTTCGACTGTGCCTACATAGTAGTTTGCGTAGCCTGCATCCTTGAGTACGCTCTGCATCTTTTCGTAAATGGCGTTGGAGGGTGCTTCTGTGCCGTGGCCCATGAAGCAGATGGCTGTCTGACCATCGTCGTATTCTTTTGTTGCGGCTGTTATCGCTTCTGCTACTTTGGTGAAGTCATCGTCGGTGGTGAGGAGCGGAGAGGCGAGGGAGATGTCCAGTGCGTCTGCGTATTCTGCGAGGGTGGCTTCGAGGTCGTCATATTCCAGGCCGTTCATCAGGTGGGTCGGCTGTACGATGAGGGTGGTGACGCCGTCGTCGATGGCGCGGTCGAGGGCCTGCTCTACATTATCGATGAGCACGTTGTCTCTTTTGGCGAGCTTGTCGATGATGGTCTGGGCTGTGAAGGCGCGTCTTACATCATAGTCGGGGTATGCTCTGGCTATCGTGTTTTCGATGTTGCAGATGGTCTCGGCGCGGCTTTCATTGTAGCTGGTTCCGAAGCTAACGACCAGGATGGCCTGAGACTTTGGAGTCTCGGATACATTCGGCTCATAGACAACGCCGGGTGCCTCGGGGGCTTCGCCGGTGTCTTCATATTCTTCGGCTGCTTCCTCTT